>JAYTUN010000175.1:0-17561 GCA_043744495.1 Ignavibacteria bacterium | reverse complement strand
TCCAAAGGAGCCCCTTTGGGGCAGTTCGTTTTTTGAAAAGTTGTAATTACTGCCTGTAGCAGTCAAGTATGGATTTTCATTTTTCTCTTTTAACCCTCGCCTAATCTCATTAAATTTGTATTTAAACTAATGGATCCCCGCATTCGCGGGGAAATATCGTAATGGAACTACAAGGCAATATAGTAGATGTATTGAACCGTAAAATTTTCCCCGGCATAATTACTGTTGAAGGCGGCAAGATCATTAAAGTAGATCGAAAGGGTGAATATGTTGAACCTTCGATTGCGCTTAAGATGACAAATTTTATCATGCCCGGATTTGTTGACTCGCACGTGCACGTTGAAAGCTCGATGCTTATTCCATCGGAATTTGCGAGGCTCTCTGTTCTTCATGGCACGGTTGCGACTGTTTCCGATCCTCACGAAATTGGCAATGTACTTGGCGTGCCCGGAATCCGCTATATGATAGAAAACGGTAAAAAAGTGCCCTTCAAGTTTTACTTCGGCGCGTCTTCCTGTGTGCCGGCTACTTCATTTGAAACTGCGGGAGCTGTTATTACAGCTGATGATATCCGAAAACTTTTTGAAAAGGACGGACTTAAATACCTTAGTGAAATGATGAACTATCCCGGCGTTCTGCACCGTGACCCGCTTGTGATGGATAAAATTATTATCGCTCACAGTTTAGGCAGACCCGTTGACGGACATGCCCCCGGATTAAGAGGTGATGATGCGAAAAATTATATCGAGGCAGGTATAAGTACAGACCATGAATGCTTCACAATTGATGAAGCGCTTGATAAAATTAAGTACGGAATGAAGATCCTCATCCGCGAAGGCTCAGCCGCTAAGAATTACGAAGCATTGCATCCATTGTTAAAGAGTCATCCCGAAATGGTTATGTTCTGCAGTGATGATAAGCATCCCAATGATCTTGTGATAAGTCAGATTGATGACCACGTGAGACGCTCAATAAAATATGAATATGAATTGTTTGATGTTCTGAATGCGGCGTGCGTTCATCCCGTTAAACATTACAACCTTGAAGTAGGTTTATTACAGGTTGGTGATCCGGCGGATATGATAGTTGTAAATAACCTCACCGACTTTAAAGTTCAGCAAACTTATATTGATGGAAAACTTGTTTGCGATTCCGGTAAATCATTGATTGAAAGAGTGCCTGCTGAGATTGTAAATAATTTCAACACTTCAAGAAAACATGTAAACGATTTCGCAATTGATGCTGAAACTGATGGCGCTCCTGTAATCAGAGTAATAAAAGCGCTTGATGGTCAGTTAATAACCGAAGAACTACACGAACCGGCAAAGCTTTTTGATGCAAAACTGATTTCCAATACCGAAAACGATGTGCTTAAAATGACTGTCGTAAGCCGTTACAACAATTCAAAGCCGGCAGTTGCTTTCATTCGCGGGTTTGGACTCAAACACGGCGCAATCGCATCATGCGTTGCTCATGATTCACATAACATTATAGCAGTTGGTACTAATGATGAAGATATCTGTAATGCGGTAAATGGCATTATAGATTACAAGGGCGGAATTTCAGTTGCAAATAACGGAAATGTTGATTTCCTGCCTTTGCCTATTGCCGGAATTATGACAAATGAGGATGGCTATACAATTGCTGGAAAATATACCCGGCTTGACGCTATGGCTAAAGAGCTTGGCACAAAGCTTCATGCGCCTTTTATGACTTTATCGTTTATGGCTTTGCTTGTAATACCACAATTAAAACTGAGTGATAAGGGTCTCTTTGACGGCAAAAAATTTGAATTTGCAAATCTGTTTATATGAAAATTTACCGCAAAGACGCAAAGAATTTATTTTTTAATGATTAGCCTCGCTCGCTTGACTGCTTTGACAGTTCAGAGCAGGTTGTTAAGCTAACCCAAAGCCTGGGACTTAATTCCCAATTGATTTAAAGTATTTTTATAAGACTACAAAAGTCTCATATGACTTTTAACAATATATTTTATCTATAAGGTTATCATTATCGACTATAATATATAAGGCTTTTGTAGTCTTATCATCAAAGCATTATGAATTATCCATTTGCATACATTCACAATAAATAAATCCGATTACACCATCAGACTTTTCGACGAGTCTAAAGATTCTGTCAAAGAACTGACCGACCTGCTTCACCGTTCATACAAGCGGCTTGCTGATATGGGACTAAATTTCATTGCATCTCATCAAACCGTGGAATACACCCGCAATTATTTTAAAAAAGGGGAGTGTTACATTCTTGTAGGTAATGGTAAACTTTGCGGAACAGTATTTTATTATACCTCTATATGGGATGATGCTCCTGATATTTATAAACAGGCGGATTCAGTTCTAATCGGTAAATTTGCTGTTGAGCCTGAAATGCAAAATCATGGACTCGGTTCAAAGCTAATGGATTTTATTGAAGCTCTTGCCAAAACTAACGGAAAGCAAAGAGTTGTCTTCGATACATCTGAGAAAGCACAGCATTTAATTGATTATTACACAAAGCGCGGATATGAATATCTTCATCACTGGCAATGGGCTGATGTAAATTACAAAAGTGTAATTTTAAGTAAAGTTTCATAAACCAATATAGAACAGCATAAATTATACATTCCAAAACACTTTTAAAAAAAAGACAGGATAAAGCTTGTAGTCTTTATGAAGGAAAAGTGAGGCAAACACTATAAGTAACTGTGAATCCATATATTTATTAATTTTTTAACCTAACGTTTTCAAGGTATTCCTTCAATGCAATATTTAGTTTATTTTTACGTGAATTAAAACATCAAAAATATATTGTATATATCAATTTTTTGTGGAGTATAATATGGCTAAAAATAATCAGCCAAAAACAGTTTTAGCATCAGGTAACACCTCAATTATATCGGTAGCTGAATCATTGTTAAAAGAGGCGGGAATAATTTATTCGGTAAGCATGAACGGTGTTGCAGAGATACAGGTTACAGGCGATGAAAATATCCTTAGTGCCAGAAAAATTTTAATTGATCTGGAAGAGCTTGATTTTCATGATAATAAATAATTAATAATTCACTTTGATATATGCGCAGCATACCTGGTATATTTTTGTTTAATAAATAAGTTTGTAAATTTACAGCGGAGATTATCTCCGCTTTTTTTATGCCCATTGCATTTCGGTAGAATTATCGTAACTTCGTGCCA
Organism: Ignavibacteria bacterium; assembly: GCA_043744495.1. GTDB lineage: Bacteria > Bacteroidota > Ignavibacteria > Tepidaquicellales > OLB5 > OLB5. Next base: position 14,367 of record JAYTUN010000175.1, on the reverse strand, counting down.
CAAGTAGAATTAATAATTCACCTTACGCAAAACCATACACTTCTTTCCTCCGAAGGAGTCCTTCGGACAAACTCCTCCTCGCGAATTCGGGGATTGGAAAGCATTTTACATGCTAAACTCCGTTTGGCAACCAGTTCAAGAATTGTAGAATAAAGCTAATTTGAGTTTTTGGTCGCTCCAGCTCGGAGTTTGATTAGACATGACAAGTTTTAGAATATAATTTATTTTATATTATTCTCCGATTATTTTTATTAAATTTGCAGAGAATTAAACATAATTAAATATGGAATCCATAAAAATAACTTCTATCAGAATGGGCAGCGTTTACGCTGAAGATTACCACGATTCATTCAAATTTTACAATGGCGTACTTGGTCTTGATGACTACAGCCCGATGGGCGATAAAGCCTGTTATTTTAATCTTGGCAAGGACCAGGGTATGTACCTTGAAGGTGGTTACAAGCCTGCAGATTCCGGTTCAAGATCATCGAAAGTTTCTTTCACTTTCCAGGTTGGTTCAGCATTAAAAATGTTTGCCCGGCTTAAAAAACATGGCATACCAACTATTCAAAAGGAACCAATGAAAATGAATGAAAGCATTTACTGGTTCCAATGCTATGACCCATCCAAACATATTGTTGAATTCTTAGGCGGGGAGTGATCCCTCGTGCCACGAATACAGGTTTCATAAATTAATGATAATTGTGATATTCTGTACTAAGTATTTCTACAATACATCTAATTTCGTGGAACGAGTATCTTTTTAAAATAAATTCTGAGCGAAGCTAAGAATCCATTCATTGTTTAACGCACTCAATAATTATTCTAAGATTTTTCGTGCCACGAATACAGGTTTCATAAATTAATGATTATTGTGATATTCTGTACTAAGTATTTCTACAATACATCTAATTTCGTGGAACGAGTATCTTTTTAAAATACAGTCATCCGATGACTTTGAGTCATCGGATGACTATTTGCAATTCTTTTACAATTTCGCATCAATAAAATACGGCAGCATCTTCCGCCATGAAGGCCAGTCATGGGGAATATCATATCCCCATAGGTCAAGTTCATGATCAATACCCTTTGCATCTAAAACATTGCTTAGGTTCTGAGATGCCTCAGGGTTTTCATAGCTTCCTTGCCCCGTAGTAATATAAATATGCTTCCTGCTTTTTATCTGGTTCAGTACACTCTCATCTGTGAGGTTACTAAGGTAATCTACAGGAGAATTAAAATATACATTCTCATCAAAATAACCTTTTGAGTAATCTTTCAGGTCATACGATCCGCTCATAGCAATTGTACCCGCAAAAATATCCGGTCTGCGGAAAAAGGAATTTGCCGCATGCAGCGCCCCGAACGATGCGCCTGTTGTAATTATCTCCACATCATCACCGCACACCTTCTTTATGAATGGTACGACTTCGTTTACAACATACTGGTTGAACTGTTTGTGGCGCTCTGATTTATACTCAGGGTGATTTTCATCATTCAGCCAACTTTCACTGTTAATACTGTTGATCGAAAATGCCCTTATCTTTCCGTTGTTTATATATGGAGTAATTGATTCAATTAAATGGAACCGTTCATATTCCAGAAAATCTGCCGCCGCTGTTGGGAACATTAAAAGCGCATATTGATTACCGGTTCCGTAAACTACGGTTTCCATTTCTTTATTGAGATTTGGACTCCACCATTTGTGAATTTCTCTTTGCATAGTTATATTATTTTTGACTTAGTTACAGGTGTGAATTTGCAAAATTACAAAAATTTATGGGAAGTTTAAAGTCATATTACACTAAAATAATTGGTATAGTTTATGTAGTAACTTATTTCTATAATTAAAAAATCATCTAATTAAAAAACCATAAAATTTATAGAAAATAGCAGTTTTTAGCTGTTTTTGAACTGATTTAAAAGGCAAAACAATGGGCAAAAAAGAAAAGAAAATAAAAAGTTCTTCTGGCAGTGCAGATAAAACCGAAAAGAAACTAAAAAAGATTCAAGATGAAATTTCAGATGCCAGGAAAAAATATATTAAACTGATATCCAAACTATCACAAATGGACGTTGAGGATTATATTCTAAAAGACTGTGATGGCAAAGATATTAAGATATCTGAAATGTTTGGCGATAAAGAAAATCTTATACTCATCCACAATATGGGTAAAGCCTGTTCATACTGTACACTCTGGGCTGATGGCTTTAGCGGTATTACATACTTCATGGAAAAGAAAGCTGCGTTTGCACTTGTTTCCCCGGATCCACCTGATATACAAAAAGAGTTTGCCAATTCACGCGGATGGAAATTCAAAATGTATTCCGGGGCTGGCAGTACCTTCATTAAGGATATGGGCTTTTATACCAATGCAGGTTCTTACTGGCCGGGTGTTTCCGTTTTCAATAAAGATGCTGAAGGAAAAATAACAAGAGTTTCAAAGGATTACTTTGGTCCCGGTGATTTTTATTCAAGCCCGTGGCATTTCTTTGACCTGCTTCCTTCAACTGAAAACGAAGAGGAGAATTAATATTATATGTCAACCCTGCCATTGGAGCTTCAAAAGCTGAGTGATGAATTCCAGCAAATGAAAAATGATGCTGCAGCAATCTTTGTTAAAGTAAACGAAAAGAATTTTAATAAAAAATCTGATAAAGGCGGCTGGTCAGCTGCTGAATGTATTGACCACCTGATAGTTACGGGAAGTGATTACTGCGATAAGTTTGAAGAGGCATTACATATCGCGGTGAGAAAAGACCTTAAACTAACAGGTGAACTTAAAAAATCGTGGTTCGGGCAGAGGTTCATTAATTTTGTCGAGCCGCCGGCTAGATTTAAAGTTAAGTCACCTAAAAGATGGAAGCCGGATTCGGCAATAAATAAAACTAAAGCAACAACTGCGTACCTGCAGCTTCAGGATAGATATATGGATATTATCAATGCATCGGTTGGCTGGGATATTTCAAAGGTTAAGCTTCCTTCACCGGCAGTAAGCTGGATAAAATTTTCCGCATTTGAAATTCTTGCAATAAATTCCGCTCATCAGCGCAGGCACTTCCTGCAGGCTAAAAAAGTTTTGAATATAAAATAAATTATTAATTATTTTAAGGAGAACATATTATGCTGCTTGTATCATTTAATTTTAAACAATGGATAGATGAGAACCGCCACCTGCTTAAGCCTCCCGTTGGCAATAAATGCATGGTCGATGGCGATCTTATCGTTATGGTTGTAGGCGGACCTAATGCCCGCAAAGATTATCACTACGAAGATGGCGCTGAGTTTTTCTACCAGGTAGAAGGGGATATAATTGTAAAGGTTATAGAAGACGGAAAGCCTAAAGATGTTCATATCAAAGAAGGCGAAATGTTCTACCTGCCGCCTAAAACGCCGCACTCGCCACAAAGACCTGCAAATACAATTGGACTTGTTATCGAGCGCAAGCGCGATGAAAAGGAGCTTGACGGCTTCCAGTGGTACTGCGAAAATTGCGGTAGTAAGCTGTACGAAGACTTTGTTAAACTTGATAATATCGTAACACAGCTTCCGCCTATATTTGAAGAATTCTGGGGCGACCTTGATAAACGCACCTGCAAAAATTGCGGTACTGTTATGGAACCTCCTGCAAATAAATAAAATTAAATTAAAAATTACGAATTACGAATTACATTAATATGAAAGATAATGTTGTAGTCGATAAGTCTTATAAGTTTGCTGTTAGAATTGTTAATTTATATCTTTATTTAAAGAAAAAAACGAATTTGAATTATCGAAGCAAGTTTTAAGAAGTGGCTGCTCAATAGGCGCAAATGTAGAAGAGGCAGTAGGAGGTTATTCAAGAAAAGTTTTTTCTTCAAAGCTTGGAATTGCTTACAGAGAGGCAAGGGAAACCAAATATTGGTTACGGTTGCTTTATGATACTAAGTTTATTGACACAAAACTTTTCAATTCATTATTCAATGATTGTGAAGAGCTTTTGAAAATTATTGGCTCAATTCAAGTAACTTTAAAAAAGAATAATTCGTAATTTTTAAATCGTAATTCTAAATTGAAAATAGACGTACACACACATATACTTCCTGAAAACTGGCCTGACCTGAATAAAAAGTATAACACTCATGGGTTTGCTACTATTGAGCATCATAAACCCTGCTGCGCTAAGATGATGATTGGCGATAAGGTCTTCCGCGAAATTACCGATAATTCATGGAGTGCTTCCAAACGCATTGAAGAGTGTGATACAAACAGTGTAAATATACAGGTGCTTTCAACTGTTCCTGTAATGTTCAATTATTGGGCAAAGCCCCAGGAAACATACGACCTTTCAAGGCACATCAACGATCATATAGCGGGTGTTGTTAGGGATAACCCAAATAGATTTATTGGACTTTGTACACTTCCTATGCAGAATCCAACGCTTGCTATCAAAGAGCTCGAACGGTGCATGAAGGAGCTTGGCTTAGCAGGAATTGAAATTGGCACACACATTCACGGGCGGAATCTGGATGACCCCGAGGTTTGTGAAATATTCCAAGCTGCTGAAGAAATGAATGCCGCTGTATTTGTTCACCCGTGGGATATGCTTGGTAAGGATAGAATGCCTGAATACTGGCTGCCATGGCTTGTTGGCATGTCCGCTGAAACATCACTTGCAATTTGCTCAATGATATTTGGCGGTGTGTTTGAAAAGTATAAAAAACTCAGAGTCTGCTTCGCGCACGGCGGAGGCTCATTCCCGTTTTCCATCGGCAGAATTGAACACGGCTTTAACGTTAGACCTGATCTTGTTGCAACCAAGAATAAAATTAATCCGCGTAATTACCTGGGTAAGTTTTACCTTGATTCACTCGTCCACGATGAAATGGCACTTAAATTCTTGATTGATCTGATAGGTGAAGATAATATTGTAATGGGTTCTGATTATCCTTTTCCGCTGGGTGAACATGTGCCCGGAAATCTTATTGAATCAATGGCTGAGCTTAAAAATATTGTAAAGGAAAAGCTGCTCTGGAAAAATGCCGCGGAATTTCTTGGTATTAGCGAGATGATACAGAAAATGTATAACGACATTAATTCGTAAAACTTTAAGTATATTTTCCTAATTTTTGACTACAAAAGCCTTATATGAAGAATCCTTCAATATGTTTTATTTAGATAGCAAACTTTATTAACTGATGTTTTCTTGAAAATGTTATCATACCTTTGCTGTTTTATGACGACTAATGTTAAAATATACATCCAACTTTGACTGTAAGTTTAATTATTGTATTAGTAATTTGCATATAAATAAAGTAATCATAGTAATTAAAACCAAATCAATGAAAAAAGTAATTTTATTTATTTTCGTATTCGCTTTAAGTTTATATGCGCAAAGTAAAGATACAGTTACAACCGCTACCGGATTAAAATACATAGTAGTAAAAAAAGGTAATGGCAAGAAGTCAGAAGCAGGGAAAATGGCAGAAGTCCATTACACAGGCTGGCTTTTGGATGGCAAGAAATTCGATTCATCCCATGACAGGAACGATCCGTTTGAGTTCACTCTTGGTGCAAAGCAGGTTATTGCCGGGTGGGATGAAGGCGTTGCATTAATGAGAATTGGCGACTTGTTCAGAATGATACTGCCGCCTGAGCTTGCTTATGGTGAAAGGGGAGCAGGTGAGATAATTCCCTCAAATGCTACTCTTGTGTTTGATGTTGAGCTTCTTGGTGTGTATAAACCTAAAAAATCATTTCTGGATACATTGATGAGTATTACAGTTGATAAAAATGTTGATAAGGCTATTGAAACATATTGGGCTCTCTTTAATGACTATGAAAACGAATATAACTTCAAGGAAAGTCAGCTTAATACATTGGGCTATCAGCTTTTGCAGACCGGAATGAACAAACAGGCAATTGCAATTTTCAAACTTAATGTAGAACAGTTCCCTGAATCATTCAATGTATATGATAGCCTTGGTGAAGGGTATATGATAGCAGGTGATAATAAAAATGCCATTAAAAATTATGAAAAGTCATTAAAGATTAATCCAAATAATGATAATGCAAAAAAAATGTTAGAGCAGATCAAAACAAAATAATGTATGGAATATAAAAATAATCTGGATTTTGCTAAATCACACGATTCAAATGACGCATTGCGTTCATACAGGGATAAATTTCATATCCCTAAAACTAAGAATGGCAATGATGTCATTTATTTTGCAGGCAATTCACTCGGGCTTCAGCCAAAATCAACCCGCGCTTATGTTGAGCAGGAGCTGTTGGACTGGCAGACAATGGGAGTTGAAGGACACAACCACGCAAAAAATCCCTGGCTTCCTTACCATGAATTTTTAACAGCACAAACTGCTGAGCTTCTCGGCGCTTTGCCCGAAGAAGTAGTTAACATGAACTCGTTGACTGTTAACCTTCATTTAATGCTTGTTTCATTTTATAGACCTACCCCCCAAAGACATAAAATCCTGATTGAAGCAAACGCTTTTCCCTCTGATCATTATGCGGTTCAGTCACAAATAAAATTTCACGGTTACGATCCTTCAACATCTCTTGTTGAAATGAAGCCGCGTAATGAAGAAGTAACTATACTCACAGAAGATATTCTGGATTATATAAATAAAGAAGGGGATTCAATTGCTTTAATAATGTTTGCGGGTGTGAATTATTACACCGGACAGGCATTTGAGTTTGAAAAAATTACTGCTGCAGGTCATAACAAAGGATGTATAGTCGGTTTCGATCTTGCGCACGCTGCAGGAAATTTAAAGCTAAATCTGCATGAATGGAATTGTGATTTTGCCGTATGGTGTTCATACAAATATTTAAACGGTGGACCCGGTGCCATAGCGGGCGCTTTTGTTCATAAATATCACCTGCTTGATATGAACATTCCTAAATTCTGGGGATGGTGGGGTCAGAATAAAGCTACCAGGTTCTTAATGCATCATAACTTCCAGCCAATACCTACAGTTGAAAGCTGGCAATTAAGCAATCCTCCCATATTACAGCTTGCCGCATTGCGCGCGTCTCTGGATATTTTTAATGAAGTTGGAATGACAGCACTAAGGAAAAAAAGCGAATTGCTTACGGGATTTGCCGAGTATCTCATAAATGAAAATAATAAAGGCAATATTGAAATACTTACTCCAAAAAACAGCAGTGAGCGCGGGTGTCAGCTATCTCTTATAGCTAAATCCGAAGGCAAAGAACTACATAAAAAATTGAATAATTCAGGTGTTATATGCGATTGGCGCGAACCAGATGTTATCCGTGCTGCACCCGTTCCATTATACAACACATTTATGGATGTATGGAATTTTGTAGAGGTTTTATATTCTTGACTATAACGATGTGTTATGTTTATTCATAATTAAATTGCTTGCAAACCTGCCAGGTTTTAGAAACCTGGCAGGTTTAAAACTTTAATATTACCTAAATCTAATTGATAAATTATTATTATTTATGGGATTTTCAATTTACTAATGAGTTAATATTTTCATATTGATACCAATATTACCTGGAAATTACTACCATGTTTATAACAGATCCATAAGTGGTTCTTTACTGTTCTATTATGAAAACAATTATGAGTATTTCCTGAGAAAGTTAAAAGAATATTTGCATAAAGAAGTTAATATTCTTTCTTATTGTTTATTATCAAATCATTTCCATTTATTAATTAAAGTAAAAGAGGAAATTAAAGAGATTAATTATTCTAAATTATTTTCCAATTTCTTTAATTGTTACACCAAATCTATAAACAAAGAACAAAATAGACATGGATCATTATTTGTAAAACCTTTCAAAAGAAAATTAATCGAAAAGGAAGATTATTTAAGGGTAATGGTAAATTATATTCACAGAAATCCTATTCATCACAAAGTAACAGACAATATTATTGACTACAAGTGGTCGTCATACAGATCAATATTGAGTAAAGATAATTATATACTTGATATTGACGGGATTCTAAATATTTTTAATGATATTGATACATTTGAATTATATGTAAATCGGGCTATAAATGATTATAAAGATTTGAACTTAGAGTAAAAATAGCAGTCAAAACCTGCCAGGTCTTGAAGACCTGGCAGGTTTATTATAGGGATTAGAAGGTTTGAATTTAAATTGTTGACAGATTAATGAAAAACATCACTATCGTTGGCGCGGGACTTGCAGGCTCACTTCTATCAGTATATCTTGCTAAAAAAGGATTTAATGTAAATGTTTACGAGCGCAGACCCGATATGCGAAAAGCAAATATCAGCGCTGGTAAATCCATAAACCTCGCTCTATCCACACGCGGAATACATTCCTTAAAAGAAGTTGGGTTGTACGAAGAGATCAAAAAAATTTCCATACCAATGTACGGCAGGATGATCCATTCAATTGATGGCTCAACTCAGCTTCAGCCATACGGCAAAGATAATTCCGAATACATCAATTCTGTTTCAAGAGGTGACCTGAACAAAAAATTAATGGATCTTGCCGAAGAATTTCCAAACGTCAAATTTCATTTCAATATGAGATGTCTTTCGATGGATATGGATAAAAATGAGCTGTATTTCCATGATGACAATTCTGGAATTACTACTGCCATAAAATCTGAATTAACAATTGCAACAGACGGGGCTACTTCACCTGTCAGAATGGAAATGCTTAAAATTCCAAGATTCGATTTTTCCCAGGAATACGAAAATTACGGGTATAAGGAGCTTCACATTCCACCCAATGCTGATGGAACATTGAAAATGGAAACAGGCGCACTCCATATCTGGCCGCGGGGTTCTTTTATGCTAATCGCATTGCCAAATATGGATGGCAGCTTTACGTGCACATTATTTCTTGCTTTTGAGCGGTCGCTTGGCGGCGATAACAGCTTCGAAAATCTTAATGAAAATAAAAAAGTACAGAAGTTCTTTGAAACAAACTTCCCGGATGCAGCAAGCTTAATGCCGGAACTGTGTAAAGATTTCTTCGCAAATCCAACAGGCAGCCTTATCACAATTAAATGTTACCCCTGGTGTGTAGATGGCAAGCTTGCAATGCTTGGTGATTCTGCTCATGCAATTGTCCCATTCTTTGGACAGGGTATGAACGCGGCATTTGAAGACTGTACTTACCTGAATGAATGTATTGATAAGTATCCGGGTGAATGGAATAAAATTTTCAGTGAATACCAGACCTTAAGAAAACCTAATACTGATGCAATTGCTGAGCTTGCTCAGGAAAACTTTATAGAAATGCGCGACCTTGTTGCGGATCCAGGATTTCAATTGAAGAAAAAAATAGAATCTATACTTTACAAAAAATATCCCGAAGTATTTATACCTAAATATACAATGGTTACTTTTTTAAGGGTGCCATACTCCGTTGCGCTTGAGCGAGGAAAGATTCAGGAAGCAATACTTAATGAATTAAGCAAAGGTATTACCTTGCCTGAAGATGTTGACCTGATAAAAGCAGATGTGCTGATAAAAGATAGATTAAACACACTTACATTGGTTTAACCGAATTATATCAATAAAAAAACCTGACAGTCGTTTAATCTGTCAGGTTTTTATCTTTTTTGCTTTTTTATTTTCGCTTTTTTACTTGACCAATACCATCTTTTTCGTTTCTTTAAATGCTCCGGATTCCAGTGAATAAAAATACATCCCTGATGACAGATTACTTGAATTGAAATCAACTTCGTAATTTCCTGCATTAAGGCTCTGGTTAACAAGTGTTGATATTGCTTTTCCTGTAACATCATAAACCACCAGCTTTGTGTTGAAGGCATTTTGCGAGCCTTGCTGTGGAATGCTGAATTTTATCTTTGTTACCGGATTAAACGGATTAGGATAATTTTGTTCTAAAGAAAACTTTGCCGGAACTTCATTCCCATTTGGCTGAATGCCTATTGGGTTACCAAATCTTAATACATATAAACCCGTATTAATATCTGAAACTATGAATTTGCCTGAGTTGTAATATGGAAAAACATTCCATGCCCCCTGGTAATTAAGTCCAGAACCCGGGTAAGTATCATAATACCCTATAACCGTTGGTTGTGAAGGCAGGTTAGAAACATCTAACGCCACAACACCCGCGCGGTAATGAGCCATAAAAATGGTATCACCCTTAAAATAAGCATTATGAATCATTGCTGTTTCATAAGGAATGTATTCAAATACAAATGTAATATTGTTTAAATTCTCTGCATTCCAAATTTTTAAATGATTCGATCCGCCTTCATCGGTTGTAAGCAGCCAGCGCCTGTTATCTGATGTCCATACATTATGACAAACAGCATTAGGATAAGAAAACTGCGAGATGAGCGTAGGGTTATCTTTGTTAGCAACATTAATTATCGAAAACTTGCTTGGACTGTATATATTTGCTGCATATACAGTATCATTTTTAATAAAACAATCGTGTGAATAAGGCGCAGGTCCGTTTCCGCGCTTAACCGGGTTTTCCCTGTCGGTTACATCAAGAATTACAATAGCTCCGCCATTATAATTTGCTCCGTTCAAATAAAGAAAATTCCCGTCGCTCTTAATTGTATGCGTAGTAGTATAGCCTGAAAATGTCCAGTTCTTTACATGCCTTACTGAATCAGGAAGGTATTGAAGGTTAACTATCTGCAATCCTGCATTATTATTTGAGCCTTCTGATACAATATAAAGATAATTATCTACGATAGTAAATTCCCTATAACCGTAATATGATGTTGGTCCAGGTACAGTATCACATTGATACACATTTGCAATGTTAGTAATATCATAAATTGCCGTTCCGTTCCAGTAGCCTATAACCGCATATTCGCTGCCTCCGGGGGATGTCCACCCGATGCATGATGCATAATGCCAGCCTGCGGGTGTCCCGCCTGCATTATGGTCATTTTTATTGGCAAGCAGTGTCATATTCAACGATGCCTGTGAAAATGCTTCAAAGGATGTGAATGATGCAAAGCATGCTGCGCATAAAAATATAATTAAATAAATTTTTAGAGCCTTATTCATGGTTTATGGATTAATTGTTAAATCAATTTAATTGGATGAAAGTAAATATTTATTAATTGGATGAAAGCCTTACCTGTGCTGTTGGTACTATCCCTGAAAACGAATTTGAAAGTGATTGTATATTGCCAAATGGTAACAATAAAATATTCCCTGTAAATATCGTAATATAAAACGGAATATTCAGTGCAGTACCCTGCTCAAAACTTGGTTCTAGCGTTACTAATACTTTGTAGTTGTTATTCAGGCTTGTAATATCAGGCAAGCCTACTCCGAGGCAGTTAGCCTGTAGCCAGTCATTGCCGGGTACATTCCATATCAACCCCACTGTAAGCTCACATTGCTGGTTGTTATCGCGTGCAGCAGCTGAATCAAACCTGCCGATATTATATATAAATGAACTGTTAGCATTACTTATAACCCATGCCTGGTAAGTCCACTCAGCAGTATCAGGAAGTACGGGCAGGGTTAATCCGGTAGTATTTCCAATGGTATCTTTAGTGAACCAGATCCCTTTTTGATAATCGGATGATGCTGTTCCTGTTGTAGGAGAAGCAAGTATGTAGTTTGCTGTTGATGAAGAAAATTGTGATGAAGCAGGCAGAATATCCGAATAACCCATTGTAAGATCAAACACCACATCACTGCCCTGAATCTGTTTTGCCCCGCCAAGTATTTTTATGTTGCTGGGTATTGTATCATTGTATCCCGGCGGCTGAATTGTTATAATAATATCACCAACATTATTAATATTTGATATTTTACCTATATTAACCGTGAAGGGATTTCCTGAAGTATCCGTTAATGCGCCGGAATTATTTACATTAAACCTGCCCATACTGCGGAAAGCATTTTCATCATGCTCTGTTGTTGTAATAAGGCTTCCCCATAGCTCATACGTGCCAACAACATTTTTATCTATTGGCTGGAGCCTGTTTATTGTTAAGCTTCCTTTGTTCAGTGTAGTAACTACACCTGTATCATTACAGGAAATAATAAAGATAGAAAGTAATATTAAAAACGCTGATTTTTGTTTATGCATTAAATCCCATGATATAAAAAATTTTGAAGCGTAATAAGACTACAAAAGTCTATAAGAAATTTACAATAAACAATTAAAATTTTTGGCTAAAGTGTTCTTTAATAAATTATAAGACTTTTGTAGTCTTATAATCTCCATACATACTTCAAACGATCACAAAACAAAGATATAATTTCACGTTGTTGGTGCTACGCCTTGCAGAGTCCCGCAACAATTGCGGGATAAATTCCACGAGGAAATGCTTGACTTACTCCAGGAAGTGGAGGAAGTTTGCCTGACTTGTCTTTAAGTTCACAAACAACTATGAATAATCTAATTCCCAAGCCCAGGTGTTATGCAAATACCGGCGGGGAATGATGCCATTTCAATATCTTTAATTTTATTGTGCCCCGCCCAAACATCAACAACCGCAGTTGTGCCAGGCTTTTTGCCTGATGTAGCGGGATGGTGAACAAATCCGCCTGATGTTGATTCACACGTTATGTATGCATAATGCCCGTCTGCGGTAAAATCTATCTTATGCGGTTGTGCGCCTACATTTGAAATTGTCTTAATTACTGTATTAGTCAGCAGGTCAATTACAGAAACTGAATTAGATGTCTGGTTGGGAACGTAACACCACCTGCCGTCCGGTGAAATTTCAAGAGCTAACGGATTTAAACCTGTTGGTATGTTAAGTATAAATGTTCTTGTCTGGATATCAAATACTCTTACATCATTTGACTTTCTGCATGAGATATATGCATACTTATCATCAGGTGTTACAGCAACCTGGTAAGGAAGAAAATTAGTTGTCCCCCCGCCGCCCGGAGGAACAGTTGGATCGATCTGAACAACATTTTCAATATTATTATTAGAGGTATTTATCACATAGAGGAATTCACTGGTAGTTGTTGCAGTAAATAACAAATTCCCGTTGTGAGAGAGCCTTAGCCCGTGTGGTCTGTTCATCCTGAGCTCAGTAATAGAATTTGTAATTGTCATTGTTTGCGTATCAAACACCTTTATACTGCCTGATGTAGTGAAATCTGTTATATACCCTGTAGTGCCGTCATTTGAAATAACAATATGAGAAGGGGATGTACCAATGAATATTCTGCCTATTTTCTGATAAGTACGAGTGTCATATTTTTCCATATAACCTTCTGCAATTAAACTTACGTAAAAATACATACCCTGGTTATCAACCGTTACAATATGCGGTGCATCAATCGGCTGGTTTGTATTGTTCCTTCCGCCTACATCAATTAATCTTACAAGGTGATTGTTATCAAGATTAACTACTGCAACAAGGTCCGATGCCTGGTTTGTGATAAAAGCTTTATTTGTGATGTTTGAAAACGCCACTTCTCCGTTATCATTTTTTGCGCCCTGGTTTATCCAGTCAACTATTTTTAATAATTGATTGCTTGCTAAGGGCATTCCTTGTGTATAGGGCAATAATCTTTGCGGCATTAACGGCTCTGAAAACGGGCTGATATTGGTATCAACTCTGTTAATGTGCTGTATCAAGTGGCTCCACCCGGAATTGTAAGGTATTACCTCTGCGCCAAAATTTGAGCCGTTTTTCATTAATGCCCCCCAGCTTGTTAGGTCAATTCCTGCCTGCCGGTCTGTGGAATTATGGCAGCCGGGGAAATTGCAGTTCTGTGCTAATATCGGCTGAATATCCCTTGAAAATCTTACCGGCTCGCCTGTTGTTACTGTGCTTCCTGAATCACACCCCATAAAATTTATTGAATTTAAAGCTAAAACGCCGCAAATAGCGGATATAACTAATAGTATGCGTGGAAATAATCTGATTGTTTTCTTCAATTTTTTATGAATTAAGCGCTAAATGTATTTAATATTGTTCACAGTTACAATGATTATATTTTGTATGTTACTAACTATGAAACGGCATAAAATTTTTAATTAATTTCAGCTTAAAATTGCGATTTCTTGCATTCATTTTCAGACCTGTCAGGTTTCTCATCAAAGATCATTTCCTCCGTTGTTGGTGTTGTCACCAACAACAAGAATGAAATAACCTAAAAATCTATCATATCTAAAACTATACAGCCAGTTATTAAATTTCCGCATTTCTCATATTTTTCCCCATATTTACTCTATTTACTTCCCCTTTATTTTATCATATTAACTTTCCAAAATTAACCCTAAATTACTATTTATATTGGTAAAAATGAAGAATATTGAGCGAAGCCACGCCAAAGGACGGACAGGTGAAATCCTTCGGATTGCAGTATTAGGTTCTACTGGTTCAATTGGCAGAAATACACTTGAAGTTGTAAGGAATCTAAACAAAAATTCCTACC
>JAYTUN010000174.1:0-4515 GCA_043744495.1 Ignavibacteria bacterium | reverse complement strand
ATCTACCGAAGCAAAAGATAAGGCAATGAAACTTGAACCCGAAAACCCCAGGTTTTACTTGATTGACGGCTTTATAACTTTCTACACTCCCGAAAGTTATTGGTTTGTTTGGTATGTTTCTTTTCTATTGTTTTTTTAGTCAATTTATAGCCCTTGCAGGTTTATTTTGATAGATATTCCAGTATTTCCTTTTCCCTGGGATCATCATTAAAATTAAAATAGAACTCTTTAAGGTTTTTATAGTCGTTCTTAACTTCATCAATTGTTTTTGTTCTCATTATATTTTTTATATAATCGTCTATGTACAAGTTCATATCGGTAAATATAAAGTTATCACCCATTCTTTTTTTAAGTGTATTCAATGCTTCTTTGTCATAATAGATTATCTCAACAGCTATTTTAATACCTAATTCTTTTATTCTTATGTAGGAGACTGCATATGGTTTCTCTTTAGTATCATTTCTGAATTTATCATAAAAACCAAGGATAGCCTTTCGCTTAATTAAATATTCTATAGGTGCATATTTTTCGTGTCCAATTCTTCCCCTTTCTGTTATCGGCAGTTTCGCTATATATTTGTCAGTTAATCCATTATCAATAATTATGTTTTTAAATTCAGCATAATAACCGATATAATTTCTGGCGCCGCCAAGAACAACTGTAATATCAAGACTTTTAAAGTATGGCTGGAGCGCTTTACCGGTTGTGATTAACGCTTCAGGCAGATTTGCAGATTTAGGAAATTGCTCCCAATAAGAGTAATAGTAATTTCTTTCATCTGTAACTCCCCCTGTTTCTGATGAATTCCTGCGGGTTAACTTGCCATTTGTTGTTGATGTGAACAGATCGTCTCTGATAGACTTTTCAAAATATATAAGCAATAATACAGAGGCAAAACAAACTATTAATATATTTTTTCTGTAAGAAATAATTTGTGTAATGCCGGTTTCGGCGGAATAATATAAAAAAGGTAAAACGGGAATAATAAATCTTGCGAACATAAAATCACCGCCAACTCTGGCAACAAATAAGAAAAGATAACTAACAGCCGCCCCTAAAGCAATAATCATAGTAACAAGCGGTGTACTGTTTAATATGACAGCAAGTTTTTCTTTAAAGGATTGCTTGGTGATAAAGATTTTTAATATTACAAATACTGAAGCAAGAGAAATAAATGTAGTTTTGTAAGAATTAAAAAACAGCCATATGTAGAAAAGTCCCTGGCTGAGGTAGCTTTCGCCGGCGCTTTTAACATAATATGTGTTTGGAACGATATCCCCATAATAAATGATCTTCCAGATAAGATATGGCAGTAAAAAAATAACGAAAGGCAAATTGAAGCAGATTAATTTTTTAATTAATTCCTTGATAGTTTTATTGGTAAAAACTTTCCATAATAAAATAAGAAAGTTGGCGTACAGGTAAAAGATTACGGCATCGGGGCGCGTCATGCATGCTAATGCTAACAGCAAACCGGTAAATAAAAGCTTCGTTGACTCTTTAATTTCACTGAAATAATAGATATAAAATACCAGTGAAATTAACAAAGTGTAGAACATAGTTTCCAAACCGCCTGTAGCCCAGATAGCAAAATCATAATTTACAGATAGCGCCAAAGCAGTAAAGGGAATAAAATATCTTTTTTTGCCTTCATTCTTTCTTGAAATCGAGAAAAACAAATAAATAATTCCGGTGTAAGAAAAAAGACCAAGAAAAATTGAAATAGTTGATAGTTCTAATTTAAACAGCCGGAAAAAAGACAATAAAAGAAACCAAAGGAAATGAGTATAGCCTTCAACGCGCTCACCCGCATTATATACTATACCATAACCTTGTAAAAAATTATCAACATATCTGAAAGTTATGTAGATATCATCACATACCCAATTTAAGTTAATTGCTCTATAAATACCAAATATTATTATAAGTTGAAAAACAATTAAAGATAATAAATTGGATTTTTGAAATCCGGATACCGTCAAATGTGTATTTTTTTGATTTAACACGAAATAGTATTTTAAGTGATAGGAAAGTTATGAATAAATTCATTAATTAAAAATGAATTATATAATAAACTTTAATATCCGAAAGGAGTTTTATATGTCACACTTTATCCGTATTGCATCATTAATGCTTATTTTTTGTATCCAAATTTATTCTCAATTTACAGAAATTTGGGAAAATCGTTACAGTACACCAAGTAGCGATAAAAATACTTCAACTAGCAGAATTGCAAAAGATTCTGAAGGTAATGTATATGTTTCAGGTGGAGCTAAGAATCGATATTCATATTTTTTAATTAAATACAATGCTATTGGTGTCCAACAATGGTATAAAACATATGATGGAACTAGACCAACTTGCATTGCTTCAGGTTTGGCGGTTGATCAAGATGATAATGTAATTATTTCAGGGGAGTGGGGTAGTGGAGCTAATGGAGATGATATCGTTACAATAAAATATAAACCTAATGGTGATACTATCTGGACACGTCATTATGATGATTCTAGATATGCAAGTAGTGAATGGGGTCGAGAGATGCTTGTAGATGATAGTGGTAATATTTATGTAGCGGGTTTGGACAATATTGGCTTAAGTGGTCCAAATAGTGCAAATATTGGCGTGATTATCAAAATTGATTCTGCTGGAAATACTGTATGGGAAAGATTTATCCAAGAAGATTCATTAGATATTTCTTTAATTGATTTATGGCAAATTGAAATTGATGGAAGTGGTAATTTGTATGTAGGCGGTTCCAGATCAATTAATGGAAATAGTGATATTTTGATTGCCAAATATTCGCCATCTGGCGTTCAGCAATGGATCCATGTTTACAACGGTATTATAAGTAATGCATTTAGTGGGATGTATACAAATAGTAATGGTGAAAGTTTTATTGTAGGAACCAATAGAGCAATCAACAAATATCTTACTTTAAAATATAATACAAGTGGTAGCTTAGTGTGGTATAATAATTATACACCATCAGAAGGAAGTGAAGCTATTGGTGCTTCTATTATTGCAAATGATTCCGGGAATATATATATTACAGGATATACAAAGGAATATGATGGTGCGTCGTTTACCAGCAGATTATCATTAACTACTATAAAATATAATTCTGCCGGAGCGCAAATTTGGGCATCATCATATATATATCAAAATGCCTTTTCTGGCTATTCAAAAGGCAGAGCAATAACACTTGATGATCAATCTAATGTTTTTGTTCATGGTTATAGGTATATTGAAGGAACTTCGCATTCAGCAGACAGACTATTACTTAAATATTCAAATGCTGACGGAAGTATTATTGCTGAAGATGTATATGATAATAGTGGCGATGATGGAAGAGGAGATTGGCTTGACCCTATTCTGATAGATGATAGTAATCATATATTTATTTCATTTGAAAGTGAACCATGTAGTACGTGTACAATGTTTGATGTTGTTACAATGAAATATAGTCAAGATGCAGACGACGGTTCACTAATTAGTGAATCAGAATTACCAATAAAATATAACTTATCTCAAAACTATCCAAATCCATTTAATCCATCTACTAAATTTAGTTATTCATTGAAAGACAATGTAAATGTTAAAATTACAATTTATGATATTCTTGGCAGAGTAATAAGAACCCTTGTTAATGAATACCAGGATGCTGGATATAAATCTGTGATTTGGGATGGAACCAATAATAATGGTATAAATGTATCAACAGGCCTTTACATATATAAGATGGAAGCAGGATCTTTCATTAATACTAAAAAAATGATGTTCATAAAGTAAATTCTAAATTAAAAAAGCCTGTTAAATTATTAACGGGCTTTTTTGAAAGCTAAAATTAATCCATAACCTTTTTTACTTCTGTTTCAAACTGTTCATAAGTTTTGTTGCCCATAAACGTTTTTGAAAGTTTACCTTCTTTATCGTAAATTCCTGTATATGGAATCTCCCCCTGCCATGACTTATCAACATATGTCATTAAGGCTTCAGGGTTTGAAAAATTACCATAATATGAGGTGAAATCAACTCCCTGCTTTTTTAAGAACGGTAGAAGTTTGGTATCAAAATCCGCCTTGTCATCCAATGAAACAAATATTTTCAGTTTTACTAATAATTATCATAATTGCATTTAGTTTCAACCAGCTAAAGGCTGATGATTACACAGATGCAATGCTCAAAGCAATAAAGAAAATGGATGAGGCTGCCGATAAAAACGATAAGGCTGCTGTTCTGAAACTGCGTGGTGATTTTGAGCGCATCCTTCAGCTTAAAAAAAATGAGTGGATGGTAAATTATTACATTGGCTCGATAGATTATGAGCTTTCACGCTTTGCAGGTGAAGAAAAGAACAACGATGACGTGAAGAAATACACTGAATCCGCAATTGCGCTCTTTGATAAATGCACTGACGTGAAGGATGATTTTGCAGATGCATACATAATGAAAATGGCTGTACAAAGCAACCGCTGGCAATATGAACCTAATAAGATGAATGATATAATTGCCAAA
>JAYTUN010000173.1:0-17784 GCA_043744495.1 Ignavibacteria bacterium | reverse complement strand
CTTCAAATTGAATTAAGGATATTTAAAGGAAGTTATTTTACAATTTAATTTTTAAATCTATGCTTAGATACAAAGCAGACATAAAAACCATAATTTATATGGTTCTAACAACAGCCCTGTTTATATTTCAGTGGACAACAATTGGATTTAATCCGGCTGTATATTTTGTCTATTGTTTTCTTTCAATTGCCGTAGCGGTTATTACACATAACCACAACCATGTACGTATATGGAAATCGGACTTCCTGAATACAATGCAGGACTGGTGGCTCACAGTATTTTACGGCTTCCCGGTGTTTGCCTGGATCCCTACTCACAACAAAAACCATCACAAGATGAATAACCGTATGGGCGATTATACTAT
Source organism: Ignavibacteria bacterium (assembly GCA_043744495.1). Taxonomy (GTDB): domain Bacteria; phylum Bacteroidota; class Ignavibacteria; order Tepidaquicellales; family OLB5; genus OLB5. The sequence goes on along the minus strand of JAYTUN010000173.1, from coordinate 17,420 downwards.
CACATACAGGTTCAGCGAAAAGAATAATTTCCTTACTTTATTAACTTATCCTACTATCAGCGGGTTTTACCAGCAAAAAGCTATCCGAGATTACCTGAAAGATATGTACAAAAACAAAAGATCCAGGTTCTTTCTTTCTGTATCTCAATACCTCGTTCTTGTACTTTGGATAGGTGCTTTTCTTTTACTTGACTGGAAGAAAGCTTTATTGTTTGTGGTCATTCCACAGCAAATCTCTTTATTTAGTGTTTTAATTTTTAATTACGTTCAGCATGTTCACGCTAACGAAGAATCTGAATGGAACCACTCAAGAAATTTTACAGGATTACTGAATTTTTTACTATTCAATAACGGCTTACATACCGTTCATCATGAAACAGCAGGAATGCACTGGAGCCAGGTACCTGAAGAACATAAAAAAGTTGAGCATTTAATTGATAATTCATTGAAAGAAAGAAGCTTCTGGTGGTATATATTCAGAAATTACGCGATGGGATTTTTTAACAAGAAATATAAGACCGATTCAATGCGCCTTCAGAGAATTGAAGCCGAGCGGAGAGCGGCACGGATGCAGCAGACACATTCAAATGAAAATATTGCAATCCCTGTTTGATAAAAAGTAATTTAAATTCAAAAGGCTGTCCCGATTATTCGGGACAGCCTTTTTTACGAACAAAATAAAATGATTTAATTATTATTTGTTAATATATCGCTTAATATTCGCTATCAATATATTTTCCTTTATTACGGATCTTTATAATGCCGATAAATTCAAGACATATCATAATATAATAAAGTGGATCTATTTCGTACCATTTATAGCCAAAGTTAGCGCTTGAAGGGAATTTGTGGTGATTGTTATGATAGTCTTCTCCAAGCATTAAAAAATCAACAGGCAAAAAGTTTTTGGATGTATTGCTCACTTCAAAACTTACTTTCCCGAATTTATGCGCAAACCAGTTTATGATAGTACCATGAACCGGACCCATTAAAATATGAATAGGTATCAACAAAAATAACCACCAATAAGGAGCAAACAAGATATAAAAAGCAATATAGAGCAAAGAAAACATTATTCTGTTAGTGTAAGATTGCCCCCAATTATCCATTGAGTGCCAATCAGGCAGGTTTTTTGTAAATCGCTCTTCAACTTCAACTTTTTTATCATATATATCAGAAAATACACTCTTAGTATTCCACATCATTGACCAAAAATTCTTGAATCTTATTGGTGAATGCGGGTCTTTATCAGTATCAGCATAAGCATGATGCATTCTGTGCATAATGCCGTATGTATTAGCGCTCATATAAGATGACCCTTGAGTAAAGTATGCGAACACATAAAAAAACCGTTCCCAGAATTTATTCATAGTGAATGCGCCATGTGAAGCATACCTGTGCTGCAGAAATGATTGTGAAAATAACGAAAGGTACCAATGCGCGATAAAAAAAATAACTATGATTTCCATATACAAAATTAACGTTGATCGTTTAAAATAAATAATTTATTGAGGAAAATAAGATGCTATAATTGAATAAGATGCCGCCGGAAAATTACTTATTTATCAAGGTCGCCTCAGAAGTTTTGGCATAATAAATATTTAAAATAAATACATACTTCAATAAATTACATACAATATACTTAATTATTAAACTCAATCAGCAGTATAAATTTAGAACTGTTTAATTTAAGGCTGTAATTAAAGGATTCTGGAATTGAATTATTAAATATTTGCAAATATGAGCTTAATAAAACTAATTCCTCTATATATAAATTCAGTTAAAAAAACAAGGTTTTAGGAACCTGTTTTTTTTAACTTGAGTATTTTATTTAGAAGCCAAACTTTATTTGATAGATTAGTAAACTTAACTTCAAAAATTAAAAATGCCGTTAACTAACATCAAATTAGGTTATTTATTTCGAAAATTTAATTTTTCCCTTTTTTCCTTTATTGGAAATCCCCAATGGTCCAGCCCTGTTGATAATAGAATCAAGACTTCGGTTAAGTTTCGCAGCAATTTCTCTTGTAGGAATTTTTCTGTAATTCTGCCTAATATACTCATCAACCTCTGCAGTCCATGGCTGAGGAGTATTTCTCAGTTTTAGCCCCATTCTTCTTGCTTTTTGGAAAACAGCGATCCTTGTCATACCAAGATCTTTTGCAATTTGCTGATAAGTTTTCTTTTTATAATTTTTTTTAAGAAATGATGTTTCTTCTTTATTCCAAAAACGCCATACCTGTGGTCTTCGTAAACCCATTTTATAAGCTTGAAAATGAGCTGCGGGACGGGTTTTATTCAATTTTGCGGCAACTTCATCAATAGAATATTTTTTATCTTGCCATAATTTTCGCAATAATTGTAAATCCTCTTCAGTCCATTTCCTGGGTTTGAGAACATATATTTTTAACTGTCTGGCTTTGTTTGTAACAGATGATATACTGCGTTTTAGAGATCTTGCAATAGAATCTATAGCTTTTTTATTATAATTTTTCAACAGATAGTTAATTTCAAACTGATTCCACCGACGAACGAAAGATGAATGTAAACCAATTGTATTAGCTTTGGCAACCACAGAGTAAACCGGGTGTCCGGTTTTCTTAGCTACATATTTTGCACCCTTTTCAGCATACCTTTTTTTAAGAATATTTAATTCATTTTTTGACCACAGTTTTTTCATTTTCTTCGTTATGTGTTATATATTTAAAAAGGAATGGTTTTAAAAATATTCAATAATTTTAACTAATTTTAAGAAGATTTGGTCTATTCAAACCACCCCGGTTAGACTGTAAAGAAAGACCTAAAGATAAAAAAGCAGAATATTTCAGGCTGAGATGCTTTCCGGCATAACCGATGGAATAAGCAAACTATTTATGGCATATTCCCATTTATTCAGCTCAACATTCATTTCGTTTTTGTACTCTTCGGCTTCATGAATGAAATTTGCTTTCAGTGTTTTGTAATACTTAACGCCTTCAAGCAAATTAGAATGGAAAGTTTTCAGGTATTTTATTTTATTACTATTGAGGGCAGCTTTACTCTTTTCAATTTCATTTTTTAAATATTCTACATACAGACCTAATTCATTTATAAACATATTAGAGCGTTTAACTGAATTGAGTATATTTGCTCTGCCATAAATATGGTCAACCATTTGTTTTAATGAAAATATCCCTGAAAAATATGCCAGGTTTGGTCCGGGGCAGATAGCTACGGCTTTATTATGCTTATCAGGATCAATGTTATTCTTAAGCAATGCTGAAGAACTAAGACCCGTACAAAGACAAACCTTATCTATTACTTCTTTATACTTCAATTCAAATTCAGCAGCCTGAAGATCTTGTCCTTCTAATTGTTTTATTTTAAGACGTTGATATTGGCGGGATGCAGTGCAGATAGGTTTTTCGGTAAATTCAGTATTAGATATAAGAAGTTTGCGATAACAGGGGCTGCCCGGTTTGCCATTTGCAATTCTTAATTGTCTAAGTTTTTCTGATGAACTCTTTCTGAAATTATTAAAAGGAATACCCATAGGCGAAACATTACTTAAAAAGTAGTCTTCTGGTTCAGCATTGGCTAATAGCATTAATGTTTCCTGATCTACATTAGTAACTTCAGGGACCAATAAAAACGGGCTGCCCCAGCCGGTACCGTTTGCAAGATAATGTTTCATTAAAAATTTGTTCTCATCGCTTGTGCCAATACCGCCCTGAACTGTAACTCTCTGACCGGGGCAAATGGTAAAAATACTTTTTTCTTTAGAAGCCAATGCACGGTTACAAGCAGTAAACAATTCCTGCTTAAGCGCTGTGCGGTTTAATTTAAACATTTCTAATATGGGACCTAATAATAAACCTTCGGTTGCAAAGGCATGTCCGCCGCAATTCAACCCCGATTCAATTCTGAATTCAGAAATCCATAGACCTTTTTTAGCCAGCAATTTCCCCTGTATAACAGCGCTTCTGTAATCGCTGACTTTCAATATGATCTTCTTTTTTGTTACTCCGTATTCATCAGGATAAAAATCGTTAAAACATACAATATAGTTATACAATCTTGGGTTATAGCCGGCTGAAAAAACAACAGATGATCGCAAATCGCTCTTTGCAAAACCACGAAGCGCCGAAAGAGCATCCGAGTAATTTTCTGGCAAAGGTGTGCCATCTTTAGCATAATTTGTTTTATCAACCTTCGACATGATATTTACATCAATGGAGCCGGCGCGAACTGCTAATCGCAATTGCTGCTGTAAGTTTTCTTTTACTACCTTATCAGTTGATTGAAGCATTTGCTGATATTTCAATTTTATGGCTGAATCATCAGGCAGCATCTCGAAATATGCCGCTAATTCGTTTCCGGCTTCAAAAGGCTGCAGGCGAATAGCTTCTGTTTTTTGGTTTACCAGGTAGTTCACTAAATTCAGATAAGATGTAATTCTTTTCGCACGAAAATCTTCCTGCTTTTCGGTAATTGGAGTGTAATGCAATTTATGGCGCTCGCAATAATGTTTACGCATTTTCTCTATCAAACTATCTTCCACAATGGAAATAACCGATGAAATTCCGAAATGAGCTACTTTTATTGGAGTATCAATAGTAAACCCAAGTCCCATAACGGGAATATGAAACGAATGAACAACAGAATTTTCCATTTAAAAAATTATCATTATTAAATAACTTCCACATTGCGGAAGTGTAAAACAGGTTTTCTGATGCTTATACAAACAAGAAAATTATAACGGTCATGTTATTATTCATGATCATTTAGAAACTTAATGCGAATATCAGGATTATAATAGCATTCATCAAAGAAAGGGAAGAAGTTCAACGAACTCTTAACCAATACAATTATATATTGGCTTCTGATTTACTATTCAAACGATGCATTATCTAACCAATTGATCAGCAGATTATCCCAAAAAGAATACTTAGGAGAATGCCTGTTACTTGATTACTGCTTAAACATAGAAATTATTTAATCAATAAATAAAATCTATTTGAACAATATAATGATTTTTAAAAACTTAAAAAATAAACGAATTCAGTATATGATTTTTACATTATCAAAATGTGCTGAAATAGCGTAAAATCAAGCTATTTATTATAAGTACACGACACTAAATATTGACCTCACCCCTCTACGAGGTTGTAAACCCTAACCCCCTCTTATAACCGGTATTTTATTTTTTGTATTCAGATAAGCTTCAGCATATCCTTGGCAACTGTTCACCGCTTAACATATCAAGTATTCGCATTGTGCCAATTCGGCTTTTAAGCTTAACTATAGCTTCATTGCCTGTGGTGATATTACCTATAATAACTGAATCCGCGCCGTATTTGTGAGCCTTCATTACTTCAAGGCATTTCATTGCGTCTGCTTCGGGAACAATTGCAATGAACTTACCTTCATTGGCAACATACATCGGGTCAAAGCCAAGTATTTCACACGCTCCCTGAACGTCTTCGCGTACCGGCACTTTAACTTCATCAATTTCAATTTCACAATTTGCCGATGATGCAAGTTCGTTTAATGTGCTTGAGAGTCCCCCACGGGTAAGGTCTCGCAGACAGTGAACATTAACTCCGGAATTAATTATATTCTGTACAATTTCATTTAACGGAGCGCAATCACTTTCAATTTTGTGGTCAAACTCAAGCCCTTCGCGCTCAGCCATAATTGCAATTCCATGCCTGCCAAGATCACCATTAATAATAATTACATCACCCGCTTTAATGCTCTTAGGTGAAATATTTAAATTATGTTTAATTGAACCGATTCCCGATGTATTTATAAATATACCGTCGCCTTTGCCATTATCAACCACTTTCGTATCACCTGTTGCTATCTTAACATTTGCATCTTTAGCTGTTGATGCAATACTTTGCACAACTTTCCAAAGCTCATTCATTCCAAAGCCTTCTTCAATAATTAATCCAAGGCTTAAATACTGCGGTATCGCGCCGCTCATAGCAAGATCGTTAACAGTACCGTTAACGGCAAGCGAGCCAATATCGCCGCCGGGGAAAAATAATGGCTTAACAACGTATGAATCAGTAGTGAAAGCAATTTTATCTGAATCAAGCTTTATCTGGGCTGAATCATGCTCCTGCATTAAAATATCATTTGCAAATGCTGTGCTGAACATTTTTTCTATCAGTGTATGCATAAGCTTCCCTCCCCCGCCATGAGCAAGCAAAACTCTGGGGTAATCGTTAATTGGTATCGGACATTGTAATGTAAATTCTTTCATGTTCTCAATGCTTTTTTAATTCCCCTCTCAAGAGGTGGCATTGCCAGAGTCAATGACGGGGTGTGTAAACTTTATAACTTATTTGTAAACTTACCCATATTTTTTTATAGTTCCTTCCAAGCCAGAGGCGCGCAAATGCTCCGCTCAGTGTTTTACTTTCCTGTATCTATAATAAGAAGCGCAAGCACCTTCGCTTGATACCATTGTTGCTCCAAGCGGTCTTTCAGGAGTGCACAAAGTACCGAATGCTTCGCACTCGTGCGGTTTTTTTAAACCCTGTAAAATTAATCCGCTGATGCATTCCTTTGGCTCTTCAACAACCATATCAGAAAGCCCAAATTTCAGTGATGCATCATAACTGGTATATTCATCCTGAAGTACCAGCCCGCTATCGGGAATTTCACCTATCCCGCGCCACTTCCTTGTGCCAATTTTAAAAACACGGCTTATGATACTCTGAGCCGTAATGTTTCCTTCCCTGTTCACAGCTCTGGAATATTGATTTTCAACTTCATGTCTTCCTTCTTCCAATTGTTTAACACACATATATATACCCTGCAGAATGTCAACAGGCTCAAAACCTGTTACAACAATTGGCACTTTGTATTTATCCGCTATTGGATAGTATTCATTATAACCCATTACAGTACAAACATGCCCGGCAGCAAGGAATCCCTGCACAAGATTATTTTTTGAGGATAGTATCGCTTCCATTGCAGGGGGGACGAGAACGTGAGAGACAAGTATTGAAAAATTCTTAATCCCCTGCTCTTTTGCCTGGTAAACTGCCATTGCATTTGCCGGAGCTGTTGTTTCAAATCCCACGGCAAAAAAAACTATTTCTTTATCCGGATTATCTTTTGCAATTTTAAGTGAATCTAAAGGCGAGTACATCATTCTAACGTCGCCGCCTTCGGATTTGATCTGCAGCAGATCTTTCTTTGAGCCGGGGACTCTGAGCATATCGCCAAATGAACAGAAAATTACATTGTCTTTTGATGCAATTTCAATTGATCTATCTATAAGCTCTAATGATGTAACGCATACCGGACAGCCTGGTCCGTGAATGAGCCTTATTTTTTCCGGCAGCAGCTCATCAATGCCGTATTTTACAATTGCATGGGTCTGCCCGCCGCAAACTTCCATGATATTCCAATTTTTGCTTGTAATACTATGTATCAGCTCAGAATATCTTTTAGCTGCCTCAGGCTCTCTGTATTCATCTATAAACTTCATAATATAATAAATTTATCTGCTTTTTTGTAATTTTTCCCAAAAGAATTTTTGCGAGGAGCAAAGCGCCTGCCCGCCTATGCCTGCCCGCCTATGGCGTGGGCGTGGACGAAGCTATCTCATAAATTTAACAATTATCACCTAAATCATTACTGCTTTTCTTCGCCTGTTAATTCATCCAGTCCGTCTATAGCTTTAAGATACTCAAAAACTTTTACGGCTTCTGATTCATCTACAGTATTCAGCGCAAAACCAACATGAACAATTACATAATCGCCAATTTTTGCCTCAGGTGTATATGCAAGGTTTACATCTTTTACAATTCCACCGAAGCTTACTTTGCCGATCTTCATAAGCTCGCTTGTGGAGTTATCTATACTTAATATTTTTCCGGGGACAGCTAAGCACATAATAATTTTTCCTTTATTTTAGATACGTTGAGTATTTCATCTGGCCAAGTGATATACCACCATCACCCGAAGGTACTCTTTGCTGAGTATATGGTTTAAATCCTTCTTCTGTTAATCTTTCAATTGTTCTTTCAAGTAAATATTTATTTAAAAAACATCCTCCTGATAATACGATCCTGTTGTACCCGACCTTTTTTGCAATTTGTATAATTGCTTCTGAGAGTGAATTATGAAACTTTGCGGAAATTAAATTCACTGAAATATTATTCCTCATATCATCCACAATACCTTTAATAACGTTATGCCAGTTAAAGATAAATGCGCCATCATTATCTTCATCAATGGAAAATGCAAAATAATCATTTATTTTAACTTCATCAGTGGCAAATTCCAAATCTATTGCTGCCTGCGCTTCAAAATTTGCAGTGGATTTTAAGCCTAATATTGCTGATACACCATCAAACAACCTGCCTGCGCTTGTTGTTATGGGTGAATTCAGGTCTTTATCAAGCATTTGCTTAACCAAATTAATATCATTTCTCTTTAAAAAAGCAATATTTTCAAGTGAAAATGCATTTTCATCATATACATTATATAGTAGTGAAAAACCAATTTTCCATACATCGTGTATCGCACTTTCTCCGCCCGGCAGCCTGAAAGGCTTAAAATATCCGGCACGTTTAAAGTTCATTCCGTTTGGATTGATAAACTCACCGCCCCATATCGCTCCGTCTGTTCCATACCCTGTGCCATCCCATGATACGCCGAGCAATTCTCCTTCAAGCTCATTTTCGGCCATGCATGAAAGTACATGCGCATAATGATGCTGAACTTTATGAACAGGCACTCCAAGTAACTCGGAATATTTGGTTGAAATATAATCAGGGTGCAGATCGCATATCACACGCTCAGGCTTTAATTCATAAAAACTCTCAAGATCACCAATAACATTTTTAAAAGCATTTATTGATTCAATGTTTTCAAGGTCGCCTATATGCTGTGAAATAAAAACATTACCGTCTTTATTCAATGCAATAGTATTTTTTAAATGTGCTCCTGAAGCAAGTACTGTTCCCTTAATTCCGTTCATAACAACAGGCAATGGCGCGTAACCTCTTGCCCTGCGTATCATCATTTCATTCCCGCCGGCATAGCGCACAATTGAATCATCGACATGCCTTAAAATTTTTCTGTTATGGATAAGGAAATAATCGGCAATATCACTTAACTTTTCAAATGCCTGTTCTTCAGTTATGCATATTGGCTCTTCTGAAATATTTCCGCTGGTTGCAATAATAGGTTTGTCAAGCTCTTGCATTAAAATATGATGCAATGGAGAGTAAGGAAGCATTATTCCAAAATATGGATTACCTTTGGCACATTCCACAGATACCACTGAATTAATATTTTTCTTTCTCTTCAGCAGAACAATTGGAGATTCAACAGAATTTAATATTCTTAATTCATTACCGCTTACTTCACACACACTTATTATGGTTTCTAGATCCGGGAACATGAGTGCAAAAGGTTTTTCGCTTCTGCGTTTGTTTGCCCTTAGAGTTTTAACAGCTTCATCATTTCCCGCATCACAAATAAGCTGGTAGCCGCCAATTCCTTTGAGCGCAATTATCCTGCCCTCTTTTAAATACCTGACGGCATCAATGATAGCTTCATTTTTTGAGGAAAATTGTTTTCCTGTATTATCAGTAAGCGCAACTTTGGGACCGCATTTTGGACATGCAGTTGGTTCAGCATGAAACCTGCGGTTTAAGGGGTCAGTATATTCAACCCTGCAGTCATCGCACATTTCAAACTCAGCCATTGTTGTATTTCGCCTGTCATAAGGAAGAGATGCAATAATAGAAAACCTTGGTCCGCAGTTAGTGCAATTGGTAAACGGGTACAGGTATCTTCTGTTTTTAGGATCGAATATTTCTTCAAGGCAATCATTACAGGTCGATATATCCGGCAGTACAAGCGCTGTTTTACTTCCGGCTTCAACACTCTCTCTTATTTCAAACAACTGAAATCCTTCAGGGTCAAGCCATGTATGTTCAAAGCTTTGGATGTAAGAGTTTTTAGGTCTATCAGTATCTATTTTCAGTAAAAATTTTTCAAGGGTCAGCCGGTCTGATTCCGCCTCAATGAATACGCCCTGTGATGAATTTATTATCCAGCCCTTTATATCAAGCTCCTTTGCAAGGCGATAAATAAATGGACGAAACCCGACGCCCTGTACGACGCCGCGTATTGTTATTTTAACTTTGTGTAACAATTTATTTTTAAATGCTGCTCTCTAAAAAATTGCAAAACTTATCTATACCCTCTCCGGTTGTGCATGATGTTTCAAAAACCAAAAGGTCAGGATTTATCTTCAGCGCATTGCTTTTAAGCACATCAATATTGCAATTTACATACGGAAGCAAGTCTGTTTTATTTATCACAAGTACTTTTGAGTTCATGAACATTTTAGGATACTTAAGCGGCTTATCGTCGCCTTCGGTTACGCTTATCACAACAACCTTCATATCTTCACCAAGATCATAACCCGCGGGACAAACAAGATTGCCAACGTTTTCTATAATCAGCAGGTCAGTTTGAACGAGGTTAATATTGCCGAGCGAATCCTTAACCAAATTAGCTTCCAAGTGGCAGCCCCCGTTTGTGATTATCTGAACAACCGGCACATTATATGCCGAAACACGCTGAGCGTCAAGATCAGTCTGCACATCTCCTTCAATGACTGAAATATTCAACCTTCCGTTAAAATGTTCAAGGGTTTTTTCAACAAGGCTTGTTTTCCCTGAGCCCGGCGAGCTTACTATATTAATTGCAAAAACACCGTTCTCCAGAAACATCTTGCGTATATCCGAAGCAATTGCATCGTTCTTTGCAAGAACTTTTCTTTCAACTGTTATTATATTCATATTATTTAAAATTTACGTTTTATCTTCCAGTATAATTTCAGATATTTTGAGCTCTTCTCCTGAGAGCACTTCTGTATCTGTCTTTAAACAATTAGCACACTCTCTTAAACCGTAAACATTGGTAGTGATACTTCCGCATGAGTTACATTTTAAGCTGAATGGGATAAACTCGATCATTAGCTCTGAGTTTTGCAGTTCTGTTTCTGAGGTTATCACTTCGTATGAGAATTTAAGCGAATCCGCAACAACACCGCTAAATTCACCAATTTTGAGCGCTATCTGTTTAACATTACATAACTCATCTTTAGGTACATTCTGCTCGATAATATCTATAATATTCTGTGCAATTGATAGTTCATGCATATATTTACATTACAAATATACCCTAATTAACAGTATCAAAAAATGAGGAATCTCATATAAAGGAATTAATTGCAGAAAAATATTTATTCTATAAATATAAATAATAACATATAGTTATGATTATTTTCCGTGGAGTATAATCCATGTAATGACTTACCAGACATGCCGCACTGAATACAGCCGTATAACTTTTCACCATGAGCAGATTCGGCGATCTTGTTTCTGAATGCCTTATCAAGCTCGTTTTCATATTTAATCCGTCTGCGGATCTCAACAATATCAGTAGCTGTATTATCCAGCGCAAAGGATTCGGCTAATATGGAACTACCCATAAGCAGATCTCTCCTTTGATATTAAAAAGTTCTAGATAATTTTAATTACTAACTGTACGATATTATTAACAGCTTTTTCAACCTCGGTTGATATGTGAATTCCGGAATCAAATGATGCGGCTTCTATTCCATAAATGGTAAGTTCCTGCGGCAGATTGCCAAGTGAGGCTGAAAGATATATTGCCTGCGTAACGCTGAAAAGGTGGGTTGAGAATTTAAACAGTTCTGAAGGTAAAATGGAGCCTGGGGCTGTAAACTTATGTATTGTTCCCGGTGGCGAGCCTGATAGAACGGCATCGATTAGAATAACATGTTTTCTTCCGGTCCATTTTTCAATAAGATCGGCGCCATCACCGTTATTTTCTATCACATCAATGTCGCTTAAATTATGATCTTTAATTTTCCTTGCCGCAATAAGCCCTGCAGCGTCATCACCGCGGTATTCGTTTCCTATTCCTATTATTAATGTTTTGGAATTATCCATTGTATAAAAAGCTGCGGGATCATCTTCCCCTGCGGGATCATCTTCCCCTGCAGGATCCTATTCTCTTTGTATATTTAGTTTCAGAAAATGTGTTGCACAGGAAATACATGGATCATAATTCCTGATAGCTTGTTCGCACTTCCAGATAAATTCTTTTTCAGGAAGATCGATTATTGTTGGAACAAAGTTCCTGAGATCGTTTTCTATTGTCTTCTGGTTCTGCGAAGTTGGTGGAACGATCTTTGCATCTTCTATCAATCCTTCGGAGTTTACCCTGTACCTGTGATATATCAATCCTCTCGGAGCTTCTGTGCATGCATATCCCGTTGCTTCTGAAGGTTCTACTTCAACTGCAGGACTATCAGGCATTCGGTAATTTTCAATGATCCTCAAAGCCTCCTCAAAGGAGTATAAAACTTCTATTCCTCTTACGATAATGCTTTTGAATGGGTTATAACATTCTTTGCCCAAACCTATTTCAGATGCAATTTCTTTGCAAAGCGGGGTTAGTTTCTCGTAATTCAGATTATAGCGCGCTATTGGACCTGCTAAATAATTATCCCTTTCCCTTATTCTTGAGTGCAATGCGTGAGAGTGCTCAACGTGCTCTTCTCTAAAATGAAAATCATACTGTTCGGGAAGAATGTCTATTCCTTTATTTGACATGATCCTCCCTTCATTGAACGGATATTCATCAGGATGAACAAGCGATACACATTCATAATCCTGTACAAATTCAGGGAATTTAAGCGTTGCCGCAAATCTTGCCATATCCACAGCAGTATCACGCGCCCAGCTTATATCGTCATACATTTTCATTAGCTCTTTACGGGTTGGGACCTTATAAAATCCACCAACTTTCACATTTATAGGATGAATTTCCCTTCCGCCAACAAGGTTCATAATATCATTGCCTATCTTTTTAAGACGGAGAGCTTTTTTAACAATATCCGGATGATCTTTAGACATTTGCACAACATCATCATACCCAAGAAAGTCAGGGGCATGGAGCATATACATGTGTAGTGTATGGCTTTCAACCCACTCGCCGCAGTATAGCAGCCTTCTAAGCTCTCTAATTTCAGGAGGAATAGTAACATCAAATGCATTTTCCATTGCATGAACTGCGCTCATCTGGTATGCAACGGGGCAAATTCCGCAAATTCTTGCGGTTATATCCGGCGCTTCCTGGTAAGGTCTTCCCCTTAAAAATGCTTCGAAGAAGCGGGGCGGTTCAAATATTTTCAATTGAACATCAGATACTTCATTGTTTTTTATTTTTAAATACAGCGCACCTTCGCCTTCAACTCGCGCAATGTAATCAACTTTTATAGTCTTATTTTTCATTTGCTTCGCTTTCTTTTCTAAAAGCTTCCGCATATGCGTTAAAGTTGCGGAATGCATTCATAATATCAAACTTAGTATAACCCATTTCCCCGAATTGTTTTGCAAGCGATGATGTGTTTGGAGAGTCCATAGGACCGTAACATCCAAAACAGCCGCGGTTATATGACGGGCAAAGTGCATTACATCCTGTTTGTGTAACAGGTCCAAGGCATGGTGTGCCGTGGGCTGTCATTACACAAACATTTCCTTTAAGCTTGCAATCAATACAAACACTATATGTAGGGATATTGGGTTTACGGTTGTTAAGGAAAGCATTCAATACTTCGATAAGCTGGTATTTGTTTATAGGGCAGCCACGCAGCTCAAAATCTACATGCACAAACGAGCTTACTGGCAGTGACCTATCAAGTGTGGAAATATATTCCGGTGAAGCATAAACAATTTTTGTAAATTCCCTCGTGTCCTTCCAGTTCCTTAATGCCTGGATCCCGCCCGCAGTAGCGCAAGCGCCAATAGTTATAAGTGTCTTACAATCTTTTCTTATCTGCCTTATTTCTTCAACGTTTCGGGGAGTTGTAATACTTCCTTCAACAAGTCCTATATCATAAGGACCTTTTGTCATTTTGCTGGAAGCTTCCGGAAAATAAGCCATTTCAACACCTCCAAGCACGTCAAGCAGTTCATCTTCAGCATCAAGCAGCGATAGCTGACAGCCATCGCATGAAGACATTTTAAATACAGCCAGTTTGGGTTTTTTATTTGCCATTTTAAAGTTCCTTTATCTCAAAAATATCAGTTACCCTTGAAAAACTGAATACGGGTCCATCTTTACAAACAAAACTCGGTCCGTATTGGCAGTGTCCGCAGAATCCAAGAGCACATTTCATATTTCTTTCAAGTGATACATAAATTCCTTTTTCATCTACTCCGCGTTTCTTTAATTCATCAACGGCATATTTCATCATGATCTCCGGTCCGCATACCATAGCATTGGTTTTTTCAGGGTTAAGATCAACGTATTCTAACAGCGTGGTTACTACACCAATGTAACCGCGCCATGTGCTATCTGCCCTATCAACAGTTACTTCTATCTGCACATCATATTTCTTCCGCCACGATTCAAGTTCAACTGTATAAAGAATATCTCTTGGAGTTCTTGCTCCGTAAAGAATGATAAACTTGCCGTAATGTTTACGATGTTTGAATATATGATAAATAACCGGTCTTAAAGGTGCAAGCCCTATACCTCCAACAATTATGCAGATATCTTTACCTTTGGTTTCTTCAAGCGGCCAATTACTGCCAAATGGTCCCCGCAAACCGATAATATCACCTTTTTTCAGTTTTGAAAGTACGTTTGTAACATATCCAACTTTGTGAATAGTGTGAAACAGGGAGCTCTTTTTCGAAGAATCAGAACAGATCGAAATTGCTGACTCTCCGACACCAAATGCGTAAAGCATATTAAACTGTCCCGGCTTAAAGCTGAACTCTCTTTTTTCTTCACTATCGTAAGCAAGCTCAATTGTAAACACATCTTCAGTTTCCCAAAAGATCTTTTTTACCTTTACTGTTTCAGGGGTCATCGGATCTACCTGTGATAATCCTGATCTATTTTCTGTCATTTTTCCAAAAGTTTAAACACGTTTATATACATCAAGCAGCTGCATTCTGGTTGATTGCAGACGCTGCTCTAATATATGAGCAAATCTTTTAAGCATTTCATAACCCAGCTTAGGATCGTCCTCACATTTATTTCTCAGACATTCTCCATCTAAGGCAATTGCCCTTACTTCTTCAAGTGCATGAGCTTCGAAATGCCATTTATATGGCGAAACAATCCAAGACCAGCCAAGTATCTGACCTGGACCTATGGTTAAGATCCTGATGTTTCCTTTATCTCTGCCATTGATCTCGAGCGCAACTTTACCTGTCCGGATAAGATAAAATTTCTCAGCTTTGTCGCCTTCCTTAAACATAACCTCATCTACTGGATAAACAACATTAGAGGCACAACCTGTAATCTGCTTCAGGTAGTTTTCATCAAGGTCCTTCATGAATGGATGATTTCTTAAAATTCCTGAAAGGTCTTCCATAGTTTTAATTTTTAATTGTTATTATGATTTTGTTTTTGGTGAATTTCTTAAGTTTTCAACTTCTTTTGTTATATCAATTCCAACCGGGCACCATGATATACATCTGCCGCAGCCAACGCAACCTGAGGTGCCGAACTGGTCTATCCATGATGCAAGCTTATGGGTCATCCACTGGCGGTACCTTGCCTTTATTGAGGTTCTGAAACTACCGCCTGCTACTTTTGAGTAATCCAGGCTGAAGCAGGAATCCCATCTTCGCCATCTCTCAGCATTATCGCCGGTAAGATCAGTTGTATCTTCCATATTTGAGCAGAAGCATGTAGGACAAACCATTGTGCAGTTGGCACATGAAAGACATCGTGTTGCAATTTCTGACCAAATGGGGTGATCGTGATTATTGTATAAAAGCTCTTTAATACCCGCAGTATTCATAGTACGTTTCATGTTCAACTCAGCATTCATCACGGCATTATCAGCGGCTTTGATCTGTGAATCTACAGTATTCGCGGTTTCAATATTTGAAATCAGCTCGGAACCTTTAATAGATCCTTCATCAAGCACGAAGTAATGTTCATCTTTATTAATTATCTCGGTAAGAGCAATGTCATATCCTTCTTTTACTTTTGGACCTGTTTTCATTGATACACAGAAGCAGGTATTTGCAGACTGTGTGCAGTTTACCGCAATAATAAAGATATTATTCCTTACATTATTGTAATAACTATCGGAAAACATACCGTTATTGAAAACTTTATCCTGAATAAAAATAGCTTTCAGCTCGCAAGCCCTGACTCCAATGAAGGCATACTTTGGCGGAGGATCAGCAGGTGTTTTAATATTAAATCCTTTTCCGTTTCGCTCGGCTGCCCAAAGTTTAAGGCGCTCCGGGAAAAGGAATTTTTTCCATGATTGCGGTCCGATAACATACCCAAACAGAGCGTCATCGTCTCTTTTCTTTAACCTGTATGAACCGGCTTCCTGCTCGTCGGTCCATCCTATGGGTAAATCCTGAATACTTTGAATATCATCATAGATAATAGCTCCATCTTTTAGAGAAGGACCTATTACACTGTAGCCATCTTTTTGGAGAATCTCAATAATCCTGTTAAGATTATTCGTGTCAATTGTTTTCATTTTTGGTTTTTTCCATGAACAGCAATTACCATAGAATTCAGCCCGCCTCTTACGGAAAACTCGCCTTTTACTTCCATCCATTTGGGCTTTAATAATCCAACAAGATCTTCTAATATCCTGTTGGTAACATTTTCATAAAATATACCTTCATTGCGAAACGATTGTAAGTAATACTTAAGAGATTTGAGCTCAACGCACTTTTTTGCGGCTATATACGAAATTGTGATCACGCCAAAATCAGGCTGTCCGGTTTTTGGGCATACAGATGTAAATTCATTGGCACGGTGAACTATAAGGTAATTTCTACGGGGAAAAGAATTTTCGAATACCTCTAAAATTCCGGTTTTGTTTGGATCGGTTTTAACGGGATTGAACTTTTTCATAGTTTTCATATTCCTTATATGCGAAGCATCCTGCAGATAATTTCACTGGTTTTAAAGCAAAATCATCAAAAATTGCTCAAAAAACTATGCATCTTACAATCAAAAATATCATTTTATTCTCTTAAATATTATGACCCAAATCATAGGTTTTTATGATAAAAAGGAGTAATTTTTAGATACTAAATATACACAAAACTTAAATAAAATTGCCATGAGATCCTGCTAAAAACATTAAAAATTAAGCAGGGGCCATTTGGCACTATAGTAAGTAAAATAAAAAAGAGAATCGTAAGATTCTCCTTTTTACTGTGCGGGAAGGGGGACTTGAACCCCCATGCCTTGTGAGCGCCACCCCCTTCCCGCCAAGGCGGGATTTCGCTTCGGCTAACGCCGAATCTCAACAAGATTGTGCGCCTGACTGCCGAGCCTGCGTACGCAGTTCTGCCATTTTAAAATAAAAA
>JAYTUN010000172.1:0-4531 GCA_043744495.1 Ignavibacteria bacterium | reverse complement strand
TACACTAAA
The DNA here is from genome assembly GCA_043744495.1 of Ignavibacteria bacterium. Lineage (GTDB taxonomy): Bacteria > Bacteroidota > Ignavibacteria > Tepidaquicellales > OLB5 > OLB5. The sequence continues at coordinate 4,522 of JAYTUN010000172.1, read as the reverse complement.
TGTATTTGTAAAAGATGTCAATTTACACATAGAATATTGCAATAACTACAAATTCAGCGCTGATGCTGATGCAATCAACGCTTCAGAGACCTTCAGGCTTAAAATAGATGGCTTGAAGGAGTATTTTGACCAGTGCAGGCTGCAAATACATGTAAATAACAATATCCTGCAAAGAAAACTTAAGAATGAAATACTTGATTTTAAAGTCAGGCAGATAGATGACCTGATACTAGGCAATTATGTGCCTATTTTGAAGTAAACCACATCACAAATATATTCATTTGCGAGCGAAGCGACGAAATCTAATTGATCGATGATGAGATGACCCAGAGGGTACCCGCTTCGTCGCTAACGCTCCTCGCAATTAATATTCATCTACAAGCGAAGCACATGATCGTAACTTTTTAAAATTTGAACTTTGTTGTTTGACATTATTTTTCATTTTCCAATTTAAATCACTTAAATGCTATTAATTTAATGACTTAAATCATAGTAGTAAATGACCTTAAGAGATATATTTGTATATGTTAATTACTAAAATTATACCTCAATGACAAAAATAAATGTTTTAATAATGGGTGCGGCTGGGAGAGATTTTCATAACTTCAATGTTGTTTATAAGAATAATCCTCTATACAACGTTGGAGCTTTTACAGCAACACAAATCCCCAATATTGATGGCCGCAAATACCCTGCAAGTCTTGCAGGAAAGCTTTATCCAAAAGGTATTCCAATTTATCCTGAGTCTGAATTAAGCGACCTGATTAAGAAATACAGCATTCATCAAGTAGTTTTTTCGTACTCTGATGTCCCCTTCAGCTATGTAATGTCCAAGAATGCGATTGTAAACGCTGCTGGGGCTGATTTTGTGTTGCTTGGAGCTGCTGATACAATGCTCAAGTCAACCAAGCCTGTTGTAGCTGTTGTAGCAAGCCGGACCGGTGCAGGTAAAAGCCAGACATCACGGAAAGTTGTTGAAATATTACAGGGATTGGGTAAAAAAACCGTATCTGTAAGGCACCCAATGCCTTATGGCGATCTAGCAAAACAAAAAGTACAGCGTTTTGCTGCTATTTCTGACTTGAAGAAACACGATTGTACTATCGAGGAAATGGAAGAATATGAACCGCATATTGCCAAAGGTAATGTTATTTATGCCGGTGTTGATTATGAAGCAATCCTTCGTGAAGCCGAAAAAGAAGCTGATATAATAATTTGGGATGGCGGCAATAATGATACATCATTTTATAAGTCAGATTTAACTATCACAGTTGTTGACCCGCACAGAGCCGGACATGAGATGAATTACTATCCCGGCAGAACAAATGTTCATCTTGCAGATGTAGTAGTTATAAATAAGATAGATTCAGCAAACTTACTGCAAATTAGCACAGTTAGAGATAATGTTCTAAAGTTGAATCCATCAGCTAAAATTGTTGAAGCAGCCTCCCCTATTTACATGGAAAATCCAAGTGATATTAAATTCATTCGAGGCAAGAAAGTACTAGTTGTAGAAGACGGTCCAACACTTACACATGGTGAAATGAAATACGGAGCCGGTACAATTGCCGCTCAGAAATTTGAAGCTGCAGAAATAATTGATCCAAGACCTTTTGCTGTAAAAAGTATAAAAGATACCTATAAAAAATATCCTGAAATTGGTATATTGCTTCCTGCAATGGGATATGGCGATAAGCAGATGAAAGATCTTGAAGATACTATAAATAAAACTCCTTGTGACGCAGTGATAATTGGAACACCAATTGACCTTAGACGAGTTATCAAGATAAATAAACCTGCTGTTAGGATATCATACAACCTTCAGGAAATAGGAAAACCTGATTTAACACAAATATTAACAGATTTCGTAAAAAAACTTAAATAAATCTTTTTAACTATCCAAAGGATGCTTCGCATTAAACCACAAAATAAATACAAAACTTGGAGTGAAGTCTCAGTTTTAAACGAAAAAAAGAGACTTAAACTCCTTAATGGCGGAAGGATTTTTCACGTACTATCGGCTATGCAGTTTGATTCCAATGAATTATTTAACCTGTTTGAGCTTGCAGATAAGATAAGGAAAATCGCAAAGTCAAAGGATGGGTTGGATTTCCTGCAGTCAATTCTTTCCCATAAACGAGCAGTGCTTTATTTTGGACAGCCATCAACAAGGACCTATCTTTCATTCAACAATGCCTGCCAGATACTTGGAATTAAGACGAGCGATATGCGTCTTGCAGGAAATTCATCCGAAGTTAAGGGCGAATCGCTTGAGGATACACTTGAGACTATGCACTCATACACCGATATGATAATTATGCGCCATGCTGAGGAGTATCTTGCCGAAAAAGCAGCCTGGATGTTTAATAATTCAGATAAACCCATTCCAATTATAAATGCAGGCTCCGGACCTCATGAACATCCTACACAGGCATTACTAGATGCTTATACGCTCTCAAGAGCCTTTAAAGGTAAGTTAAAGAACAAAACCATTGCTATAATTGGCGATCTAAAGCGCGGCAGAGCTGTTCGTTCATTGATATATATGCTAAGCAATTTTGAAGGAATAAAATTTATTTTCATCTCGCCAAATGAGCTGAAGTTACCGGAAGATCTAAAATCATATTTATCGAAAAATAATGTTGACTTCGAAGAATCGGATAACTTTGAAAAACATATCAAAAAGGCTGATGTTTTTTACTTTACAAGGATACAGGATGAATATGATAAGCACCACGAGTCAAAAGGCATAGATTATACAAAACTTTACATGAAAAAGACATATCTTCCCTCAATGAAGGAAAATGCTGTTATTCTGCACCCCCTACCCCGCCGGAATGAAATCCCGCAGGAAATTGATAATGACCAGCGTGCATGGTACTGGAAACAGGAAGTAAACGGCTTATGGATGAGGACTGCATTGATTGCTCACATCTTCAAGGAAGATGGGTATATATCAAATTACAGATAGTAATTGATAACCGCTATATTTATAAACTAGAAAAGCCTCTAAAATTAGAGGCTTTTCTTGTATGATAGATTTCGTTATCGAGTCAATTTATTACTACTTTATCAACACCATCTTCCTTGTTTCAGTAAAATCTTCCGTGATTAATTTATAATAATAAACCCCGCTTGATAACTTGCTGCCGTCGAAGTCTGCTTCGTAAGTGCCGGCGTTTAATTGTTCATTAACCAGTACCTGTATTTCTTTGCCTAGGGCATCGTATATGTTTAATTGTGTTAACACACCCCGCCCTTCGGGCACCCCTCTCGAGAGGGGAATTTGAAATTTTATCTTTGTAGTTGGATTAAATGGATTCGGATAATTTTGAGAAAGACCAAATACCTTAGGTACTTCATTATTAATTGTTGTAATACCTACGGTCTGTGAATACTTGATTACTAACAAATCTAAGAAGTTTGGACCGGGGGCGGAAGCTCCGCCTCCAACAAAAACATTGTTTGTATTATCAACTATAATCTTACTACCTCCATCACCTCCATTTGCCGGACTGCTCCATCTTGCAACCCATTGCTGATTGCCACTTGATGAATATTTAATTGTTGCAACATCAAAATCAAATCCATTTGTGGAACTCTCCCCTGTAACATAAACATTAAGTTGTTTATCAATAGCTATATCCATTGCATTATCCTGATAATTTCCCGGTCCGTTGTAAGTACGTACCCATTGAGTATCTCCGCTTGAATTATATTTTATTGTTATGTAATCTGTACTAGAACCGCTTTTAAATGAAAAACCAGTGATAATAACATTATTTCCTGATGTATCGCAAATTACTGAGTTACTTTGATCTGTTGCATTAGTCAAGCCATTAAAATATTTAGCCCATTGTAGAGTTCCGCCGGAATTAAATTTTACCGTAACAATATCCCTGCCATTTACATCTGAGTAACCTGTTGAGTAGGAATTGCCTGAATTATCAATTACAAATCCTGTCATCACATCAGCAACATTAGCAGGATTACCATAAGAAGATGCCCATAATAAACTTCCGTCTTGGGTGTATTTCCTAAGTAAAAAATCCGCTGAAAATGGGTTTGAGAAAATATGTTTAGTGTCTCCTATATATACATTGTTAAATCTATCTAGTTTGATTTTACCACCAAATATAACATTGTATGGTGATTCCCGATAACTTGTTCTCCATAACATATTACCTGTTGAGTCATATTTAAAAACTACCGCAGAATCTCCGCTTCTGCCTGTTACATACACAAAATTATTTAAATCAACAGCAATATTAGTAAATTCATCATCCAAATTAGTAATAAGTTTTCTTGTCCATATTGTATCTCCTATTGGGTTATATTTTATCAATATCCCGTCATACGGTCCGAAATTAAAGCCTGAATAGCCCGCTACATAACAATTACCTGAAGAATCAACTGCTAAACCTCTTGCAATATCGCTTGGATTACCATTTCCATTGTAAGAAGCTGCCCACTGGAGTGTGCCATTTGTATTATATTTAATTGTTATAATGTTATTTTGTTC
>JAYTUN010000171.1:0-51898 GCA_043744495.1 Ignavibacteria bacterium | reverse complement strand
AAGTTATTAACATATTAACAAAAGAAAAGAAAAAAAGTAACAAAAAAAGAAAAGAAAAATAATACTACTACGGTTACCTTTTAATGTGAGGCAACTGGATATATAATATTGCCAGTATTTGTGAATTTAGCTGTAATTATGGGTATTTTTGTGAATTGAAAGTACCCTATAATAAGTATTAATTTTGTGCAAAGCTTACTGCGTATAATTATTGTTTAAATAGGGCTGTAGCACAGCTGGGAGAGCGCTTGAATGGCATGCAAACGCTCAAAGTCATAAAAAGTGTTAAAAAAAGCCAGGAATCGTAAAAAATTCCTGGCTTTTCTGCTTCTGTGCAGCACTTTGTCAGCAGTTGATGACAAGATTTGAACAAAAAAACTACGATTAATTCCGGAACAAATTATACTAGATATATCATAAATAATATACTCAGTACTTTCCCTCTTTCTTTAGATATATAATTTGAAAGTTCTAATATCGTACATATAGGGCAAAATATGACCAAAATTATTCAAGAGTATGACAAATATCATTTTTCAGTAACGTAAATGCAACTATATTTGTATAGAAATCATGATTCCTGAGATAATAATAAATCTTCTAAATTATTTACTGGCAATAACTTACGTTGTTTGCACTGTAATCTATGGGAAACATTTCTTTTCCAAAACTAACACAGATGGCAAACAAACTATAGTCAGTTTAAGGATTCTTGTATTGACTCAGTTCCTTTATTTCGCAGCAAGGGGAATTGATTTTAAACATGCACCTATTACAACACCATTTGAACTGATGACCTTACTTGCTTTTGGGATCCTGGTAACATATCTTTATATAGAATACAAAACAGGTGTTACTCAAACAGGTTTTTTTATCCTGATAATTGCAACAGTATTTCAGCTGGTATCAACAATTTTTATAAAGGAACTTGCGGAAATAAATCCTGTTTTAAAAAGCTGGCTGCTTGGTGTGCATGTTTCAACAGCACTCGTTGGTTACTCAGCCATAATTATTTCCGGAATATATGGTTTTCTGTATCTTATGATGTACAGGCATATAAAGGGCAATAAACCAAGTAATTTTTATAAGAAACTGCCGTCACTTTACCTTCTTGAAAAACTCGCAGCGAATTCAATCATTTTCGGATTTACATTCCTGACAATAACTATAGTAATAGGTGCTATCTGGCTGCCTAGCGCAATTAAAGATTTTTCGTATGCAGACCCGAAACTTGTTGCAACTTTTTTTGTATGGGTAATTTACCTGCTCGGTTATATAAGTATTAAGATCTACAGGACGCAGAGCAGGACGACAATGAAACTAGCTCTTATTGGATTTGTTCTGGCAGTCTTTTCAATATTAATCGTCAATTTTGTTTTTGATAGTTTTCACAGATTCTATTAGAATATGATAAATATTTCATCACATAATCATCCGCTTTTATTCTCTATAGGTATAAATCACCGGACCGCTCCGCTTGAGGTACGTGAAAAAATGTCTATTAGCGAAGAAAGAATTCCTGAGATTCTGAAGCTTTTGAAGCTCTATCTTGCGGAGTGTATGATAGTTTCTACCTGCAACAGAACAGAGTTATACGGAGTTACTAACGGCAGCGGACTTGATTCAGATTACATCAAGCAGTTGATGATCAATATAAACGATGCACATAACACAGTAAAAAAAGATCATTTCTATGAGTTTATTTTAGGAAGTGCCGCTGACCAGATATTTAAAGTGGCAACAAGCATCGATTCAATGGTAGTTGGAGATTCACAGGTAATGCATCAGTTAAAGAGATCTTACCGGATTGCAAGTGACTGCGGCTCTACAGGCAAGGTATTGAACCAGATGGTACAGAAAGCGCTGCATGCTGCTAAGAGAGCAAAGAGCGAAACCGGATTGTTCAAAGGTGCATTTTCCATAAGCTACGCTGCTGTGGAACTGGCAACAAAAATTTTCGGCGACCTGCACAGCATGACGGCTCTTGTGATTGGGGCAGGTGAAACTGCTGAGCTTACAATAGAGAGCCTGCTGAAGAAAAATATTAAAAAAGTTTTTGTAACAAACAGAACTAAAACCAATGCTGAGAGTCTTATTTCAAGGCTAAAAGAACACGGTTCTTTTGACGGTGAAGTTCTGGATTACAGCGAATTTAAAAATAAGCTTGATAAAGTTGACATCATAATAAGCTCAACCGGCGCGAGTGATTACATATTGAAGTATGATGAGTTTAAAGATGTGGCAAAAAAGAGACGAGGTGCACCGATATTAATGATAGATATTGCTGTACCAAGAGATATTGATCCGAAAATTAACAGTATAGAAAATGTATTTCTGAAAAACATGGATGATCTCAATGCAATAGTTGATACCAATTTAGAAAAACGCATGTCAGTAATTCCTGAAGTAAAGAATATAATTTCTCATGAAGTACTTGAATTTTTGATATGGTATTATACAATACCAGTACTTCCTTCAATACAATTTATACAGGCAAATTTCAATGGTCAATCAGGAGCCAAAATAAAAGAAATAAGGAAATATCTGGTCGAGAATGTAACCGATAATCACAGGAAACTCAGTTTTGGCATTGATAAACTAAATAATGAACTTCAATTTCACAATATACTCATCGAGAAGCTGGAAAAGTTGAATAAATATAATCTTGAAAAGGACCGGAATTAAGTTTTGGACAAAATTGTAATTGGTTCAAGGGGAAGTGAACTTGCACTTTGGCAGACAAATTGGGTAAAAAATCAGCTTGAAAAACTCCACGCTGACGCCAGAGTCTCAATAGAGATAATTAAAACAGAAGGTGATAAGATTCTTGATGTGGCGCTTTCTAAGATCGGCGATAAAGGCCTGTTCACAAAAGCCATTGAAGAAGCATTGCTTGATGGAAGCATTGATCTTGCTGTTCACAGTTTAAAAGACCTGCCGACAGCACTACCTGAAGGACTATGTATTGGAGCGGTAAGCAAACGTGAAGACCAGCATGATGCTTTCATCTCGCTAAAACATAATTCGCTGGATGAACTTCCTCAGGGCGCAACTATTGCAACAGGAAGCCTCAGACGCAAAAGTCAACTTTTAAACTTCCGCAGTGACCTCAATATAATTGATGTGCGCGGAAATATTAATACAAGGCTGCGCAAGCTTGAAACCGAAGGCTGGGATGGAATGATTCTTGCTTTAGCAGGAATTTCTAGGCTTGGCTTAAAACAGCATCTGAAACAAATAATACCCGAAGTTATAATGCTTCCCGCAGTAAGCCAGGGTGTTATGGCTGTTGAAATTAGATCGGGTGATAAAGATCTTTTGAAAATGCTTGAGCCAATTAATAACACCAATTCTTATTACCAGATCACTGCCGAAAGAGCGATGCTTAGTACAGTTGAAGGCGGATGCCAGGTGCCGGTAGGAGTTTTTACAAAAATTGAAAATGGTATACTAAACCTTGATGGAATGGTTGGTTCTCTTGACGGAAAGAATATTATAAGATGCTCATTAAAAGATAAAGCTGAAAGAGCCGAAGAGATCGGCATAAATGCCGGATTAATGCTCCTTGACCAGGGAGCAAGAGAAATACTTGCAGCATTACGGCCGGTATCCTGAGAAAGTGATTTGATTATGGCAATTACAGGCAGAAAAATATTGTGTACGAGACCAAAAGATGGCTCAGAAGAGTTCCGCAGAATACTGGAAAATGCAGGCGCGAAAGTTATTGCAGTTCCTATGATTGAGATCTCCCCTGTTACAGATTTCACTGAAATAGACGCTAAACTTGGAAAGATCATAGAATACACCGGAGTAATTTTCACCAGTGCAAATGGTGCGAGGTTTTTTCTTGCACGTGCTAAAGAATTAAACATTTCCCTTGCAAATGAGATCTATGCAGTTGGTGAAAAAACAAAAGCGGCAATTGAAAAACTGGGATATGAAGTAAAATTCGTTCCGGATGAATACAATTCATCCCAACTCGCTTCAATGCTTACTAAAAATAATGACAAAAATACGAAATATTTATTCCCCTGCGGGAACATTAGTATGAAAAGTTTACTTGCCAATATTGGTAAAGTAGAAGAATTAATTGTATATAATACTAACAAACCGTTGAGAACTCAGGCGTTAACAAATCTTGAAAAGATCTTAAATGCAAAAGAGGTAGATTGTATTGCATTTTTTAGTCCCTCTGCAGTTACTAATTTTGCAGAATTGTTTCCATCATATAAAGACTCAGGTTCGGAAGTTGCAGCCATTGGAAAGACAACATTGGAGAGGATAAAATCCGTTGGACTTGAAGCTAAAATTGTTGCTTCAATATCAACGGCAGAAAATCTCGGAGAAGAAATCATTAAACATTATATTGCAGGATAAAGACTATTTATTTATAAAAGCATGCCGCAGGGAACCTACCGAACGTACTCCGATCTGGATAATGCGCCAGGCAGGCAGATATCTTGCCGAATACCGCGCCGTAAGGGAAAAATATGATTTCCTCACTATGTGCAAAACACCTGAGCTTGCTGCCGAAGTTACTTTGCAGCCAATAGATATCTTCGGATTTGACGCTTCAATAATATTTTCAGATATACTCGTAATTCCCGAAGCTATGGGAATGAAGCTTGAAATGAAAGAATCAAAAGGGCCGACTTTTGATAACCCTATCCGCAGTGCTAGTCAAATTGATGCGCTTGATAACAGCGGTATACAGGATAAACTGAAATTTGTATACGACGCTGTTAAGATAGCTAAGGAAAGACTTAATGGCCGTGTGCCGCTGATTGGATTTTCAGGCGCCCCATGGACACTTGCGGCTTATATGGTTGAAGGCAAAGGTTCAAAGAATTTTGAGAAGATAAAATCGCTCATCTATAATGACCCCTCGAGCGCACATAAGCTTTTAGAAAAATTATCGGATGCGGTAATTGATTACCTCAATGGTAAGATCGATGCCGGATGCCAGGCAATACAGATATTTGATACCTGGGGCGGAGTTCTTTCACCATGGGATTTTGATGAGTTTTCGCTTAGATATGTTAAAAAAATAGTTGATAATATTAAGCAGCGCGGAGTCCCGATAATTGTATTTGCAAAGGGCGTAAGAGATCTAAAACCAATTGCTGCAATAGACTGCGATGTAATTGGCATTGACTGGACTGTTGATATTGAAGATGCAAAAAATGAAATTAATGCTTCAAAAGCATTACAGGGAAACTTAGATCCTGCAGTATTATTTTCCAATCCGGCAACAGTTAATGCCGAAGCGCGCAAGGTACTTGAAAAATTCGGCAAAGGTAACGGACATATTTTCAATCTCGGCCACGGCATATTGCCTTCAACCCCCATTGAAAATGTAAGAGCGCTTGTTGATTATATTAAGAACGAAAGCAAAGAGTTTCATTAAATTTTAAAACCAAAGGTAATGGCACAGTTCGAAAAGCTTGATCTTGATTTCCTTAAGAAATATGATAAGCCGGGCCCGCGTTATACTTCATATCCTACGGCGCCGCTATTTTCAGATAAATTCACAGTAGAAAATTACCGCGAAGAAATAATAAATACTAATTCCAAAGGGGGGGCTCCTGATCTTTCTCTGTATTTCCATTTCCCTTACTGCGATACACTCTGCTATTTTTGCGGCTGCACTATGCTTGTAACTAATGACAGGAACAAAATAAAAAGATATAATGCGGAGATAAAAAAGGAAGTTGATATGATACTTCCTCTTATAGATCCGAAAAGAAGAGTTTCACAGCTTCACTGGGGTGGCGGAACACCTTCGTATCTCTCACCTGATGAAATACGTGAAGTCGGTGTTTATGTTAAAGAAAAATTTAATTTTGCTGATGATATAGAAGCAAGTGTAGAAATAGACCCGCGTGACCTGACATTTGAACATATGCAGGCATTTGTTGATTCGGGTTTCAACCGCGTTAGTATGGGTGTACAGGATAATAATCCGGTTGTTCAGAAAGCTATAAACAGAATTCAGCCAATTGAAATTACTTTGGACGCTGTTAACTGGTCAAGGAAACTTGGGGTTAAGAGTGTTAATATAGATCTGATTTACGGTTTACCATATCAAACACGCGAATCATTTTCAGAAACTCTTGACCAGATCATAGATATTTCACCTGATAGAATTGCAGTTTTCAACTATGCGCATGTGCCATGGATGAAAAAGAACCAGCAGGCTATGCCGGAAGAAGCACTTCCGGGTACCGAAGATAAACTCAGAACTCTGATAATGACAATTGAAAAACTGAGTGATGCCGGGTACTGGTATATTGGCATGGACCATTTTGCCAAACCTAATGATGAACTTTCAGTTGCACAAAGAGAAAAAACATTGTACAGAAATTTCCAGGGATATTCTACTAAAGCCGGCTGTGATGTTTATGCATTCGGCATGTCCGCAATAAGCCAGTTCACTGATATTTATGCGCAGAATGTTAAGACAGTAAAGGAATATACTGACAGAATTAACGCTGACTCACTAGCAACTCACCTTGGTTACAGAATGACAAAAGATGACCATATAAGAAAAGAAACTATCAATAGCCTCATGTGCCACCTTGAAATTGATAAAACGAATATTTCAGAAAGATTCGCAATTAATTTTGACGAATACTTTGCAGACTCCATTATACAGCTTAAGCCTTTTGAAGATGACGGACTTGTAAGCTCAAACAGCAGCATAATTAAAATAGATGAAATGGGCAAGCTTGTTATAAGGAATATTGCAATGTGTTTTGATGCATATCTTGCCGGCATGAAAAAGGATAAACCGATATTTTCAAGGACGGTGTAAGCGTAATATGAGAGATGACAACAAGACAGCAGTCGTACTTTTTAATTTAGGCGGACCTGATTCACTTGATGCAATTGAGCCTTTCCTGTATAATCTCTTCAGCGATCCGGATATAATAAACTTCCCGTTAAGTTTTCTTGTCAGAAAAAGACTTGCCAGATATATTTCTTCTAAACGTGCGCCGAAGGTTCAGGTGCAGTATGAACGCATCGGGGGGAAATCTCCTATCCTGGAGCTTTCAACAAAACAGGCAAATCTTCTCGAAGTAAGATTGAATAAATCCATGAACGCTAAAGTATTTCTTGCAATGCGTTACTGGAAACCATTTACTGCTGATACAATTGCAGAAGTTGAGAAATATGACCCATCGAAGATTATATTTTTGCCGCTGTACCCGCATTATTCAATTGCTACAACAGCATCCAGTATGAACGAATGGAAGAAACAGGTTGCTTCAAATGAAAAAGTGAAAAATATTCCTTCATTTTTGGTGGAAAAATATCCAACTAACGACTTGTATATCCAGTCTTTTATTGAAAGAATTAATGCAGGACTTGCAAAGTTTCCGGCTGAGAGAAAAGAGAATGTAACAGTACTATTCAGCGCTCACGGCACGCCAGTGAAACTTGTAAAAATTGGAGACCCGTATTCATACCAGATAAAAGAAACAGTCGAAACTATTAAAGACACTATGAAGATGAAGCAACCAAACAGGTTATGCTTCCAGTCCAAAGTGGGGCCGCAAAAATGGCTCACTCCATCTACTCCGGCTACAATACTTGAAGTAAGTAAGCTTGGAGTAAAAGATCTGTTGATGGTTCCTGTAGCATTTACATCAGACCATTTGGAAACATTGTTCGAGTTAAATGTTGAATACAGACATCTTGCAAAAGAAAACGGAATTGAAAATTTTGAAGTTACTGAAGGATTGAATGATTCGCCAACTTTTATCTCAGCTTTGGAGCAATTGGTTTTAGAGAAGATTGCTGCTATACCGAAAGAAGCTAACATAAGATGAAAACGGCAGTAATTGGCGGCGGCATTTCGGGACTTACATCTGCATACTTGCTGAAGAAAAAAGGAATTGAAGTAGAGCTCTTCGAGAAAAACAGCTTTCCCGGCGGAAATATTAGGACTGAGAAAATAAAAGGGTACCTTATTGAGCACGGGCCTAACAGCACACTTGAAACAACGCCGCTTATAAATACTTTGCTTGACTTACTAGGAATAAGAGATAGAAAGATCTATGCAACAGATAGTGCCAAAAAAAGGTATATATTAAAAAAAGGTAAGCTTCTTCCTCTGCCAATGAGTCCATGGTCTTTTTTAAAAACTAGCCTTTTTTCAATTTCAGCTAAACTCAGACTTCTTAAAGAACCATACATTAAATCAAAATCAAATGAGCGTGAGTCAATTGCTGAATTTACCAAACGCAGGCTCGGACAGGAATTTCTTGACTATGCTATAAATCCTTTTGTTGCTGGAGTATTTGCAGGTGACCCTGCAAACCTGAATGTTAAAGCAGCATTCCCGAAACTTTATGAACTGGAACAAAAATACGGAAGTCTCATAGGTGGGCAGCTTAAATCTCGTAAAGAACGTAAAAAGCGCAATGAAGAATCCAAGCAGTCGGCAAAAACATTTTCCTTTATTGAGGGATTGAATGAACTGGTAGATGCTATTTACTCTGAACTAAAAGATGTTGTTTTGCTTAATACAACCGTAACCGGACTTGAAAAACACGAAAGCAAGTATTCTGTTTCATATACACATGATGGAAATGATAAAACAGAAATTTTTGATACTGTTGTCCTTGCATCACCTGCAAAGAGCGCGGGTAAATTGCTTGAAAAATTTGACTTAGCAGTATCAACTTCGCTATCAGAATTATTTTATCCGCCTGTTGCTGTCATATTAACCGGATTCAAAAAAGAAGCGCTTGGGTTTATACCGGATGGATTCGGATTTCTTATCCCGGGTGTAGAGAACAGAAAGATACTCGGCTCGCTGTGGACATCTGTTATATTCCCGCATCGTGCTCCTGAAGGCTCGTACTTATTGACCAATTTCATAGGCGGCTCAAGACAGCCTGAGCTGTTTGCTAAAAGCGATACGGAACTTGAACAAATTGTTTTAAGCGAATTAAAGAAATTGATGGGAGTAAAAGGTAAACCTGAATTCGTAAAAATAATCAGGTGGCCGGCTGCAATTCCACAGTATACAAGAGAACATGCAATACTTACTGATAAGATAGAAAAAATGCAGGAAGAAATTCCCGGGCTTTTTATCTGCAGTAATTATTATAAAGGCATTTCTGTATGTGACTGCATCAAAAATGCATTTGCAGTTTCTGAGAATGCTGAAAAATATTCCAAAACTATTATATAAAAGTTATGAGTAAGTCAATCAGCATACCCGGATTCCCTGTAAGCAGACTCAGAAGATTGAGAAAGAATGAATCTATAAGGGAAATGATCAGTGAAACAACTTTAAGCACTTCTGATTTCATTTATCCTGTTTTCGTTACAGAGGGCAGGAATATAAAGATCGAGATCAAATCAATGCCGGGAATTTATCAGCTATCGCTTGAAAACGCTGTTAAAGAATGTGAAGAGGCACAGAAGCTGGGAATAAGGGCTGTTATTTTATTCGGAATTCCTGACCATAAAGATGAAGCCGGAACCGGAGCATATGACACGCATGGCGTAATTCAAAATGCCGTAAGAGTAATTAAAAAAGCTCTGCCTGATATGATTGTTATAACCGATGTTTGCCTCTGCGAATATACATCTCACGGCCATTGCGGAGTTATAGAAAACGGTGAAGTAAATAATGACCTGACACTTGAACTGCTGGTAAAGGAAGCGGTAACTCACGCAGAAGCGGGGGCAGATATAATTGCACCAAGCGACATGATGGACGGCAGGATATCTGCTATACGCCAGGGACTTGATAAGAATGGTTTCACAGATATTCCGATACTTGCATATTCAGCAAAGTATTCATCTGCATTTTACGGTCCGTTCAGAGATGCTGCCGAATCAGCTCCTCAGTTCGGAGACAGGAAATCTTATCAAATGGACTGCCGCAACAGTGATGAGGCAATGCGAGAGATATATCTTGATATTAAGGAAGGCGCTGATATGATAATGGTTAAACCGGCGCTCTCATATCTTGATATCATCCAAAGAGCAAAGGATACGTTCAATATCCCGATTGCTGCTTATAATGTAAGCGGTGAATACAGCATGATAAAAGCAGCCTCGGCTGCCGGCTGGATAGATGGAGAAAAGGCAATGATAGAAATGCTTTATTCCATTAAACGCGCAGGCGCAAACCTGATAATTACATATTTTGCCAAAGAAGCTTCAAGAATATTAGTTAAAAAATAAAAAAAATTTCAGTTAAGGGAATTTATACAGTAAGGCATGAAATTTACTAAAAGTAAAAAATTATTCAATGAAGCACTTGGGCTTATGCCGGGCGGTGTTAATTCACCTGTAAGGGCATTCCATTCCGTTGGCGGAAAACCGCTTTATATTAAAAAAGCAAAAGGTGCCTATATTTATGATGAAGACGGGAATAAATTTATTGATTATGTCGGTTCATGGGGACCTATGATACTTGGACATACACGCAAGACGGTTTTAAAACGACTTATTGAAACCGCAAAAAACGGAACAAGCTTTGGTGCCAATTCAGCGGGCGAAATAAAGTTAGCCAAACTTATTATGAAATTCTTCCCTTCAATTGAAATGGTTAGAATGGTCAATTCTGGAACTGAAGCAACAATGAGCGCTATACGCTTGGCAAGGGCTTATACAAAAAAAGAAAAGATCATCAAATTCGAAGGCTGTTATCACGGTCATGGTGATGCTTTCCTGATCAAAGCAGGTTCAGGAATTGCTACATTGGGGCTGCCTGATTCACCCGGTGTAACAAAATCAACTGCCGAGGATACACTAACAGCAAAATATAATAACATTGAATCAGTTTATAAACTTGTTGAAAGCAATAAAGATAGTGTCGCAGCAATTATAATAGAAGCTGTTGCAGGAAATATGGGTTGTGTTAGAGCTGATAAGGAATTTCTAATTAAACTCCGAAACTTATGTGATGACCAAAAAATTGTTCTGATATTTGATGAAGTTATGACGGGATTCCGCGTTGCCAAAGGCGGCGCTCAGGAACTATATGGTATAAAACCTGAGCTTACAACACTTGGAAAAATAATAGGCGGAGGTTTACCTGTTGGCGCTTATGGCGGCAAAAAAGAAATTATGCAGATGATCGCCCCTTCAGGACCCGTTTATCAGGCCGGGACGCTTTCAGGTAATCCGCTTGCAATGTGTGCGGGATATGAAACGCTGAAAATAATAGATGGTGATAAAAAATTCTATAAAAACCTTGGTGCCAAGGCAGAGTATTTATATGATGGTTTTAGAAATGTAATAAAGAAAAACAAAAAGAATTTCATGCTGAACTCTGCAGGCACGATGTTCACCTTATTCTTTACAGGGAATAAAATTTACGACTATGATTCTGCAAAAACGAGCGATACAAAAATGTTTGGGTCTTATTTTAATAGTATGCTAAACAGCGGCATATACCTTCCGCCATCACAATTCGAAGCATGTTTCATTTCGGCAGAACATTCCAAAAAAGACTTTGATAATACAATTGAAGCATTTGATCTCTATCTGAGTTATCAATAAAATGAGCTAAAATCTTAGCAATTTTTTTAATGTTATATCACGACGAAGATTCAAAGAAGAATAATTATACCTATTAGATTGACAGCAGAAGTTATATGAATGAGTTTGTTTTTAAATACAACTTGAATACAAACTGTTATTCAATAATACCTCAAGTCTCAATAATACCTCAAGTCTCAATAATATCTCAAGTAAGGAAAATTGAGGAAGAGACTTTTTTAGATTTGATAAAGTCAGTAACACATTCTAAAAAAATGCTATAATTGAGGTTTTTATGAAATGATTTTGGAAAGTTTTTTACGTTTTTTGTCTATTTTTAAGGTTTCTACGTCATCCCGAAGCAGCCCCGAGTGCTCGGGGTAACCAGACTGCGCCACACCCCGAATATAAGTAAAATATAAAATAAAATTGATAAATTTAAGCGTCATAATATTGACCAGACACCCAAAATTATTATTTCTACAATGATAATTAAAATAATAGATTTAATAAATTCATTAATCATTCCGAAATAAACCTGCTTGATACTAAAATAATGCAAAAAAGAGCTTGAAATAGAAAAATTTTAAGTCTTCAGAATTAACAATGCTCTCATATTTTAAAGAAATTACTTTATTAAAACCATTTTCCTGCATTCAGTAAAGCCGCCAGTTTCTATACTGTAAAAGTAAATACCGCTTGAAAACACAGATGCATTCCAATCTATAGAGTATGAACCTGCTTTTAAATTTTCATCGGCTAATTTTGTTACTTCCCGTCCCGTAATATCATTAATAATAATTTTTACATTCCCATCCTTTAGGATATCAAACTTAATTCTTGTTGCAGGGTTAAACGGATTGGGATAATTTTGATACAATTTGAAACCAGAAGGAATTAATGTGTTTATAGGTTCAATGCCGATTGGATTTCCAAAATTGAAATTAATATTAGGGACACTATTATTTGTAATTGTAACATATTGAGTAACCGGCTCAAATCCCATTCTGTGAGCTGTTAACACATAACTTCCTGCGGGCAGTTTTGTAACAATGTAATTTCCATTTGCTTGAGAAATACCATAATGTTTAAACTCATTACCAATTTTCGCATACACAATTGCATCTTTCAATCCACCTGTTATATCCAGTCCTGTATTTTGCGTACACTCGCCGCTAATATTAAAAGGATTATTGGTATTTGTAATTCTGAAAACCTGTCCGTTAATATTTGTCAGGTTTTGATTAGCATAAATTTTAGTTGCCTCTCTTGGGTCAATAGTAGAAACATAGTATGTCGGTACAAAATCCAGATTATCTTCATCATTCTGGTAATACATTAAATCAGTACTATCCTGCGGCATATGGGTTAGCGAATAAGTTCCATTGGAATTTATTATTGTTGAGTCTACTGTAATTATTGTTGCGGTTAAATCATCATAATATAATGCTTTAACAAATCCACTATTAACCGGTTGGTTATTATCTCTATATGTTACCTGCCCGGAAACTGTATAAATACCATTACCAGTAGGATCTCGTTTATAATATATTTCATAATTGCCATCGCGGTTATCCTTCCATACTATATGCACATTTGGTCCCCAAGCTGCTATAAAAGGACGGTCTGAAATTGTGTTATTATTCGTTAACCTAACATCCGGCTCCCAGTTAATGCCTCTATCTGTTGAGCGTTTATAATAAATTTCCTGGTTTCCGTCGCGGTCTTCTCTCCACGTAACATGAACAACCGGACCTGATGCAGTAGCATTATTCCAGCTTGAAAACCCGGGGTTATTAGTAAGCCGTGTATCTGCTTCCCAGCTTATACCATCATTTGTTGAGCGTTTGTAATATATCTCGGAATTCCCGTCCCTAAAATCTGACCATGTAAAATGTACTGTAGATCCTGACACAGATACAGACGAAAACGTGGATATAGAAGTATCATTTGTCAATCTGGTATCCTGCTCCCAGCTTGCTCCGCCATCGGTTGAACGTTTGTAATAGATTTCAGTATTTCCGTTAATAAACCCGTTACGTAAGTCTTCCCATATTATATGTACTAATAAACCATTTACAGCAACTGAAGGCCTATAAGAAGATAGCGGGTCATTGGTCATCCTGCGGTCTGCCTCCCAGGTAATGCCTCCGTTGGTTGAGCGTTTGTAATATATTTCCTGGTTTCCGTCACGTTCATCCTGCCAAACAACATGTACAACTGAACCTGATACTGACAAAGAAGGGAAAATAGAACCATTGGTGGCATTAGTCAATCGTGTATCTGCTCCCCAGCTAAGACCTCCATCTATTGAGCGTTTGTAAAAAATCTCTAAGTTCCCAAAACGGTTATCCCACCATATTATGTGCACCACCATGCCTGATATTGCTACCGATGGACCCAATGAAAAAGCAGTATTATTAGTCAGCCGTGTATCTGCTCCCCAGCTTATGCCTCCGTCAGTTGACCGTTTGTAATAAATCTCGTCGTTCCCGTTCCTGTTGTCGCTCCACACAACGTGCAAAGTATTACAAATAGCGGCTATTGCCCGCGCGTTATTATCGGCTAAATTGGATACAGCGGGATCGTTTGTCAGCCGTACATCCGGCTGCCACTGTGAAAATGTGGCAAATGGAAAAAAATTATAATAAAAAATAAGTAAAACAATTTAGGCATTAGATAATTCTTCATATGTAAATTTATTTATTTTACACGTTTAATTAAAAATAATAATTTGTTCTCAGCAAAAATACACAATTTTAATGTTATAGTCGTCTCCCAAAGGAGTCCTTCGGACTTTCCCTTCATTAAGGGAGAAATCCGAAGAACGGGAATCAATTAAATTATTTTATGAGCAGCATTTTATTCGTCTGTCTGAACTCACCTGATGTAAGTTCATAATAATATACACCGCTTGAAAACCTATCGGCTTTCCAAACAGCTTCATATTTTCCTGCGTTTAATTGTTCATTAACTAATGTCTCAACAACCCTCCCAAGAGCATCATAAATTACCAGCTTTGCAAATGAACTATTTGGCAAAGCAAATTTTATCTTTGTACTTGGATTGAAAGGATTAGGATAGTTTTGTGACAATGAAAAACTCTCAGGATTATTATTTGAAATCTCTGTCGGTCTTCCGGTGGCAGTACCTATAAAACGTTTATAATATATTTCAGCATTCCCGTCACGGTCATCGCGGAATGATACGTGAATATTAGAACCCGAAACAGCAATAGACGGAATCTGTGAATTGGATGGATTAGTAGTCAATTGTACTTGAGTTTGCCAGGTTGCGCCGCTATTTGTAGATATCTTGTAGCATATATCCAGATTATTCGAGAGATTGTGAAATACCAGATGCACTATTGAACCGTTTACCGCCAAAGAAGGAAAAACACTATATTGATTGTGCTTGACCATGGCAATATCTGAGCCCCAGCTGGTTCCTCCGTTCGTTGAACGCTTATACAATATACTTAAGGGTCCGTTACGATTGTCTGTCCAGGCTATATGAACATTTGAACCTGAAACAGCTATGGAAGGGTATAGTGAACTGGCTGTATTATTGGTGAGTCTTGTATCGGCTCCCCAACTTGAACCGCCATCGGTGGAACGCTTGTAGTAAATTTCCCAGTTGCCTGCTGTAGAATCATACCAGCAAACGTGAACATTGGAACCGGAAACTGCAATTCCGGGCATATTTGATGAACCCGATGTATTACTTAGCTGCATATCCGCTGTCCATGTATTACCACCGTCATTGGAACGTTTGTAGAATATCTCATTGTTGCCCGGAGTATCATCATGCCATACAATTTGCACAACACTGCCGCTAACCGTTACAGATGGATGCCATGACTCACCTGGATTGTTTGTCAGTCTTGTATCAGCAGACCATGTATCACCGTTATCATTAGATAATGAATAATATAGCTCACGGTTTCCGTCACGACTGTCATACCAGACAATATAGACATTCGAGCCTGAAACAGCTATAGCTGAATTATGCGAATTGAACACATCAGTTGTCAACTGTCTATCAGCTTCAAAACTCACTCCTCCGTCTGTTGAGCGTTTATAATAGACATCGAAGTTTCCTGCTCTGTCGTCTGTAAACGTTGAATGAATGTAATTCCCGTTCACTGCAATTGAGCGGGCGCCGGAAAAACTGTTATATGTAAGCGCAGGATCATTGGTTAGCCTGACTTCAGGCTGCCACTGGGCCCGGATTGAAATAGAAATAAACAGAAGTATAGAAAGATAAATTAGTTTTTTCATTTTTGTATAATTTTAATTTTTAAAAATCATGTTTTAATAATAACGCTGATTAAGCAATTATATTACTTAACAATCAGCATTTTCTTAGTTTGTGAATAATCAGCTGATATTAGCCTGTAAAAATAAATTCCGCTTGAAAAATTTGAAGCGTTCCAGCTGGTTTCGTAAGTGCCGGCTTTTAACTGTTCATTTATTAAAGTTTCCAGTTCCCTGCCAAGCATATCGTATACTATAAGCTTTGCAAAAGAATTTATAGGTAATGAAAATCTGATTTTTGTTACGGGGTTGAAGGGGTTAGGATAATTTTGGAATAAATTGAATTCTTTAGGGATCAAGGATAAAATCACTTTTATGCCAATTGGGTGTTTAATTAAATATACTACGAATTGATTCTGGGATAACAATGAATCAGTGCCATTATAGGAAGAAACTCTCCAAAGACAAAACACCGTATCACCGCTTCCGGGAAATCCGATTGCAATTGAATCAAGTAAGCTGTTTCTGAGTGAAATTAAAGAATCAGAACCATTATTGTTACTATTTAATGTAATTTCACCGGGATAACCATTTCTTCGAATCTTCCATTTATATCTGATTGACGAATTTGAGCTTGCTTTAGTCCACGTGAAAATAATCCTTGTCGTATCAGTTGCAGCAGTATTAATAAATGTATTTGAGGGAGGGTTAACTAAGGAAAAAGCTGACATATTAACTCCCAATACTTTAACATAATTAATATAATTTACGGAATCTGTTCCGTATGAATTCGAAATCTTTAGTTTTACCGAATAATACCCTCCGTTGGTATATATAACTGAAGGATTTTGAAGATTTGATGTAGAGGGAATTCCGCCTTCAAATGTCCATTGCCAGCTTGTTGGGATTCCACCTGATTCATCAAAGAAATTTATACTTTGTCCAATATTTATCGTCATTTTATCTGATCTGAAATGAGCTATAGGAACTCCGCTGACAGGATTTCCGCCGTTTGAAGTAAGCAGACTTGACCTTACACCATTCAAACATGCATTCATTCTGTTTGATTGTCCGATTGTATAAATATTCTTACAATTCTCAAATGTATAATCCATGTAATTCATATACATGTCTCCGTTTGGTGCGTTACCGCATGTCACATGCGGGAAAGATGGGCAGCCCGAATTCGGAGCCTGAGCTGTTGGAGTATCATCTACAAAATCATTACCGCAATCAGCATCACCCCATATATGCCTGAGGTTAAACCAATGACCTATTTCATGAGTAGCAACCCTGCCTCTGGAGGATGGTATAATAACTGTTCCAATAGTTCCGAAAACTCTGTAATTAATTACATTTCCGTCAGTAGCAGAATTTCCTCCGGGAAATTGTGCGTAACCTCCCAGAAAACTGAGGTTGCAAACCCAAATGTTAAGATATTTATCTCTATCCCAAATATCATGCCCGCCAATTGAGGTAAATTTAACCTGGTCATCAGGCTGAAACATTACAACAGGTGTTTGGGTCCTCGTAATTCCAATCGAAGGATTTCCCTGCGGGTCTCTTTTTGCAAGTACAAATTCTATCTTAGAATCTCCGCCCAAAGGTTTAAAC
The DNA here is from genome assembly GCA_043744495.1 of Ignavibacteria bacterium. Taxonomy (GTDB): domain Bacteria; phylum Bacteroidota; class Ignavibacteria; order Tepidaquicellales; family OLB5; genus OLB5. Next base: position 34,520 of record JAYTUN010000171.1, on the reverse strand, counting down.
GGCGCAGGAGTGTTTATTGTATCTGCATTTAATCTCCGGAAATCAATATTTAATACGTCTATCTGTGACTGAACAACTGCGTTGGGAATATTCTGTTCTGGAGTATTGTATACTACATGAACAACTATAGGTATTTTAACAACACCTCTATCCCCGGGTTTTATATTTTTTATATAACTTTTTGTAAAAATTTCAAGTTCAAGCTGACTTTTTTTATAATCAGGGTCTTCCTTAATCATTCTATAGTAAGATTCCATTGTTGCGCAGAAGAATGTGTCAGGTACTGAAATGAGTGAATTGAAAACCGGAACCGGTAAATTGTTATTTTGAAAAATAAAATCAGAGCCGCTGCTTCCATTAATAAATAGAACCATTACAGCACTTATGAAGAAAAATGCCGCTATGGCAAAGATAGATTTTATTTTGTTTAATAATTTCTTCAACATAATCATTATTTTAAAAGCAGCATTTTATTTGTCCGGCTGAAAGTACCAGAAGTTAATGTATAGAAATATATTCCGCTTGAATACTTACCGGCTGACCAATCAGCTTCATAAGTGCCGGCTTTTAAATGTTCATTTATTAATGTTTCCACTACCCTGCCAAGCGCATCATAAATTACCAGCTTTGCAAATGAACTATTTGGCAATGCAAATTTTATCTTTGTTGCCGGATTAAACGGATTCGGATAATTTTGTAACAATGTAAATTTATCCGGAATTTCTGAGGATATTGAATGAATCCCAATAAGCTCACCTAACGGCCTTCTGTAAACTCCCATAGGTGCGGCATTTCCGATCCCGGCAAAAATGTAACTGTTTAAAATACATAAATCATAGACTAATGTATTATTTGTTGATAACCCCTCGTTTCTTTGAGCCCAGGTCAAGCCGTTATTAGTGGACATATATACACCTGCGCTGAAGGTACCGGCAAATACATTATTACCGCTGAAAGCAAATGAATAAACACTTCCGCTGCTTAAAGAAGTTTGGTACCATGTTTCGCCGTTATCTGTAGATAAAGAAACACCATGGTTATTCCCAAGACCGGCAAAGATAATATTTCCATTTACCGATAAAGCGCCGATGTAATCATGTAATGAAGTTAACACCCAGTTTGAACCATTATCCGTAGATCTGTATACACCGGTAGACGGGTTACTCCCGCTTCCAGCAAAGACATAATTACCGTTTACTGTTAATGCCCGAATAAGTTGATTATTCAAAGACGTTTGGTTCCATGTTGTACCATTATCAGTAGATCTATATACTCCAAAATTTGGAGTATATGCTCCGGCATATACATAATTACCGTTAACAGCTAATGAACGAATCGTTATATTATTTAAAGAGGTTTGAATCCACGATGTACCGTTATCTGTAGATTTATATACTCCATTTCCTGATAAACTTCCAGCATAAATTATGTTTCCGTTTACTGCTATTGAACGGATATCTTGATTATTTAATGATGTTTGGTTCCAGCTTAATCCGTTATCGGTAGATTTAAAGATCCCTGATCCGGGTGAAGTCCCAGCAAAAATATTGTTTCCGCTAACAGCTAAAGAGGACACCCATATACTACCTATACCATTTGACATTTCAACCCATTGAGCTTTGGATATTTGCCCAGATAAAGCGAACAAAAGAATAATTAAAATTATTGTTTTCATATTGTTATAGTTTTAGATTAATTTATTTTATCATCAACCCCGAGTAATCGGGACTACTATCAAATAGCTATCGCTATTTGATTAGCAGCATTTTCTTTGTTTCAGCGTAGTCGCTTGTTGTAAGTTTATAGTAATACACTCCGCCCCGCAAAGCGGGATTTCGGTCAGAGATATTCTCTGACCTCAACTTGCTACTTCATAAGAATCATTTTTCTAGTTTCAGTAAATTGATTGGAAATTAACTTATAAAAATATATTCCTGAGGAATAATTCGATGCATCCCAATCTGCTTCATAAGTTCCGGCGTTTAATTGCTCATTAACTAATGTCTCCACTTCTCTTCCAATCGCATCGAAAATAACAAGCTTTGCAAATGAATTATTTGCCAAAGCAAATTTTATCTTTGTACTTGGATTAAACGGATTCGGATAATTCTGGGAAAGCGAAAATTTGTTTGGGATTTCGTTGGAGATTATTTGAATGCCTGTAAGCTCGCTAAGCGGTCGCTTGAAAACACTAAAACTATTTGTGCCTCCAAAAATGTAATTATTTAATATACAAAAAGCGGCTACTCTACTGAGTAAACCCTCATTCCATTGAGCCCAGCTTGTTCCATTATCATTGGAAACATAAACTCCATTATATGTTCCGGCGAAGATATTATTCCCGCTTACGACTAATGAAAAAATCCTTTGATCATTTAAAGAAGTTTGAGTCCATGTTGTTCCGTTATTTGTGGATAAATATACTCCGGTACCCGGAGCATAAGTTCCGGCAAAGACATTATTTCGGATTATTGCAAGTGACCCAACACTTTGATTATTTAAAGAAGTTTGACTCCACGTTGTGCCGTTATCTGTGGATAGATATACACCGCTCAGATATGTTCCGGCGAAGACATTATTTCCGATTATTGCAAGTGACCCAACACTGTGACTTATAGAAGTCTGAGTCCAGCTTGTGCCGTTATCTGAAGATAAATATAGACCATTACTACTATTAGTTCCGGCAAAAATTCTATTTCCGTTTACTGCTAATGAATAAACACCACGATTATTTAAAGAGGTTTGAGTCCACGTTGTGCCGTTATCTGTTGATAAATATACACCGGTATACATAGGATAACCCATTCCGGCGAAGATATTCTTTCCGTTTGCTGCTAATGAAACAACATTTCCATAATTTAAACCAGTTTGAGTCCACGTTGTGCCGTTATCTGTTGATTTATATACACCATTACCCGGAGCATTATTAAAAGTTCCGGCAAATATATTATTTCCGTTTACTGCTAATGAGTTAATAGTTTGATTGCCCATCCCAGTATTCATTTGCACCCATTGCGCATTAGATATTTGAACAGATAGAATGCTTAGAACGATTGTTAAGAATATTGTTTTCCCGCCAAAGGCGGATTTCACTGTGTTCAACATTTTGTTTTCTCCTTTAAGACCTCCCCTTTGTCCCCTCCTTATTAAGGAGGGGAGGAGCGAAGCGGAGGGGTGGTCAGTTAATTGGTTTTTAATTATTTATTAGTGATAGAAATTTATTATTTTATCAACATTCCCGAGGTTTCGGGATTTCTCCGAAGGAGTCCTTCGGACAGATTAAGTAACTTCGTTATTTAATCATCAACATTTTATTTGTTTGTGTAAATCCGCCTGAGGTTATTGTATAAAAATAAACACCCGATGGATAATTAGCAGCATTCCAATCGGTTTCGTAAGTACCCGCACTCAAATGTTCATTGACCAATGTTTCGATTTCTCTGCCTAGCGCATCATAAACAATAAGCTTTACAAAAGAAGAATTAGGTATTGCAAATTTTATTTTGGTTGTCGGATTAAAAGGATTGGGATAATTTTGATTAAGTGAATATCCAGCAGGTATTGTGCTGCTGATTGGGGTTATACCCAAAACTTCATTTAATTTCAAAACACTTCCGTTATTAGTTACTGAATAAGCAGAAACTTGACCGTTAATAAATACGAGGTCCATATCGAATAGTCCGGTTATTCCGCCTGTGTTCATAATAGTCCATGTTAAACCGCCGTCAGTGCTTTTACCAGCGCAGCCGCTTGTGCCTGCTTCTGATATTATATAACATGTATTTGTTCCATATACCCATCTTACTTTAGGAAAAGCACCTGTTATAGGCAGACCTGTATTTAAAGATGACCATGTAACACCGCCATCAGATGTGCGTGAAATAAACGGCAATGAGTTATTGCTTACTGCAACACCTGTCAATTTATCTGAGCTGAAAGCGAGGCCCTGAGTAGAATTACCACCGGAAATGTTGCTTTGGTACCATGTTACTCCCCCATCACTTGTTATTACAACTCTTGCCGGAGGATAGATGCCCCACCCGTAAAACAGATTGTCTATGCAAACAACCGCTCCGGTAATAGCATTTCCATTAGTCGATATGGTAGTTTGCGTGTTCCATGTATTTCCCCCGTCAGTAGTTTTTGCAAGATAATGAGGACCATTCTGCGTGGGCGGATCGCTTTGTGCAATACCTATTAAAGGGTTTGTCCTCGAGAAAACTATTCCGTTAAAATATCCGTTTGTCCCCCCTGTTGTTAAAATTACCGACCATGTCATTCCACCGTCTGTCGTTTTCCACATCTTTGCATTTCCAATGCTTCCTCCGTCGTCCCCTGCAAATATCAGGTTTGCATTTACAGCCCAGACACAGGACAATCCAGCCCCTGTCATATTGCCTGTAATGTTTGCCCAGCTTACCCCATTGTTTACCGACTTATATACTTTTGGGCTGTTTGATGTGCCACCTGCTACGATTAATTCTGAAGGTGAATACACTGAAATACTGGGATATCCCCCCAATCCAGCTACAAAACCCTGTATTATCCATTGTGCAAATGCATTTTGAGAAAATACTATTATAAATGTGATAAACAGAAACTTCGTTAATTTTTTCATGATAGTTATTTATTTAATTTAATCTCTTTTTTCATAAACTCTTCTATTGTAAGAGAATCATTCCAGTGATAGTTAAACAGGTCGTACATATTTTTTGCAAATTCAGTTCGCCTCATAATAAGATCAGCCTGAAATTGTTTTGGTATATCTTTATCCGTAGAGCTAATAAACACATTCTCACGATCAACTATAGTCATGTTGGGAATATTTAATTTAGATATCCTTACATCTTCACCCATTTTTTCAAATTGACTGATAACTTTAATGAAATCATCTTTTTCTGCATCCAAAACCTTACCATTTTTCTCAACTTTAAAATCCAGGTTAAAACTGTATATAGCTTTTATCTTCCCGCCTTTTTTGATGAATTCATTGGCAACTTCATCGGAATCTTCGCTGACTATTCCTTTAATATGATACATTCCGCAAACTTCTTTTTCGGCATTTAACAGGAACTCACGATATTTTGCTACCCTATGCTTATTGAATCCCCTAATCAACTCAATGTTAATATATTTACCATCCGCCGGAATTTGTGCAGAATAAATATTTTTTACTTCTTTGAATGTACTTTTAAGACGGGATAACTTATTGCGATATTCCTCTTTGTAATCTCTTTCGATCTTATCAATGATAACTTCCGGGTCTATAATTTGATATTGTAATACTCTATTGGTCTCAATTTCATTGCAGTAACCTTTTTCAACGAAGGATTTAAGAATATCATATATAGAGCCGCGTACAATTTTGGCATCCTTTGCAATTTCTGTAGCCGTCATTAAACTGCCTTTGCACAAAGCAAGAAAAACCTTTGCTTTATATTCATTAAAACCCAGATTTTTTAACTCTTCAATCAGTTTATTTTGTTCAGTAGACATTTAGTAATTTTGTTGAACTTGTTAACTTCAACAATATTACGATTATTGTTTTAGTTGTCAAGTGCAAAATTAAAAATAGCCCTTTTAAGGGCTATTTTTTAACATATTATTTTTTGAAAAGTATTTTTATTGAGATATTCGGCAGGCATTTAAAGGAAAATCTATATATTTAACAAATTGATTTTGTCGAATAACTCTATAACTCAAATTTCCAATTCTGTCAGTAAAGTGTCAGTAATACCGCTCAAAAACAGGCTAAAAATGGACAATTTGGAGAAGAATTTATCGTTTCAATAGAAAAGAATTTATTCTATTTACACGCTTGATATTCTCATCCCAAATATCATTTAATATTCCCAGGTACTCAGATATCTGCAAGCTCACTTATTCAGTTCTTTAATGATCTTCATGAATGTTTTTGCGTCCCCGTCATATTCAAACTGAAAATCCTCAGAAACGATTTGGTTTTAATTGTGGTTAATAGAAAACTATAGATTATCTTCCCTCCTTTTTAACTGCCAGAGGCAGTCAGGAAGGCGAAAAAAGGGGGGGTTTGATGAATAACTATATGGATTTAATGCTTCAGTTCAAATGGTTATCTTTGCCTCTTACAATAATAATTACGAATAAAATACATTAATGGCAGATAATAAGATAATTTTTTCGATGGTGGGTGTTAGTAAAGCTTTCCCGCCGCAGAAGCAGGTTTTAAAGAACATTTACCTTTCCTTTTTTTACGGCGCAAAAATTGGCATCATAGGTCTAAATGGTTCGGGTAAATCTACCCTGCTGAAAATTATTGCGGGAGTTGAAGATAACTTCGATGGCGATGTGCATTTCACAAAGGAGTATAGTATCGGACTGCTTGAGCAGGAACCGTACCTTGATGAAACCAAAACGGTGAAGGAGATTATCCAGGAAGGCGCGCAGGAAGTTGTTGATATACTGAAAGAATATGAGGAAGTGAACAATAAATTTTCAGAGCCGATGGATGATCACCAAATGAATAAGTTGATCGAAAGACAGGGCGAGCTGACCGAGCTTATAGATCACCACAACGGGTGGGAGCTTGACGCAAAATTAGAGCGCGCAATGGACGCTTTGCGAACTCCCGAAGGCGAAGCGTTAATAAAGAATTTAAGCGGCGGCGAAAAAAGGCGTGTCGCGTTATGCCGTCTTTTGTTAAAAGAACCTGATATACTTCTACTTGATGAACCGACAAACCATCTTGACACAGAATCAATTGACTGGCTTGAGCAGCACTTGAAGCAGTATAAAGGAACAGTAATTGCGATAACGCATGACAGGTACTTTCTTGATAACGTTGCCGGATGGATACTTGAGCTTGATAGAGGCGAAGGAATACCGTGGCAGGGAAATTATTCATCATGGCTTGAGCAGAAAACCACACGGCTTGATTCAGAAGAAAAACAGGAATCAAAGAGAATGAAAACCCTTGAGCGCGAGCTTGAATGGGTTAGGATGTCACCCCGCGCCAGGCATGCAAAATCGAAGGCAAGGCTTGAAAATTATGACCGCATGATGAACGAGGACACAAAAAAGAAAGAAGAGAGGCTGGAAATATTTATTCCGAACGGTCAGCGCCTTGGTAATAAAGTCATAGATGCTGTAAATATTAAAAAAGCGTTTGGTGATAAACTGCTGTTTGAAGATATGAACTTTTCACTTCCGCCTGCGGGGATTGTTGGTATAATAGGTCCAAATGGCGCAGGTAAAACAACGCTTTTCAGAATGATACTTGGCACAGAAAAACCGCAGGCGGGTAATTTTCAAATTGGAGAAACTGTGCAGGTCGGTTACGTTGACCAGGCGCATTCGGAAATTGACCCGAACAAAACCGTATGGGAAGCTATATCTGAAGGCTCTGAAATAATTGAGCTTGGCGGCAAGCAGTTCAACAGCCGTGCTTACGTTGCAAGATTTAATTTTAACGGTTCTGATCAGGGTAAGAAAATCGGCATACTTTCCGGTGGTGAGCGCAACAGGCTGCATTTAGCGCTTACTTTAAAATCACAGGCAAATGTTCTATTGCTTGATGAGCCGACAAACGATATTGATGTTAATACTTTAAGAGCGCTTGAAGAGGCTCTTGATAATTTTGCCGGATGTGCTGTAATAATTTCGCATGACAGGTGGTTTTTGGATAGAGTCGCAACACATATACTTGCGTTTGAGGGCGATTCTCAGGTTTATTATTTTGAAGGCGGCTATAGTGAATACGAGGAGAACAAGAAAAAGCGGATGGGTGATATTGAGCCTAAGAGGGTAAGATATAAGAAGCTTGTGGAGTGAGACCCCTCCCAATCGCACCATAGGTGCGATTTTCCCTCCCCGAAGGGGAGGGCATAGAAACAAGTCACGCAACGCCAAAAACGAAAATGGTTTTATAGAGGTTATGGGTTAAAAAATCTTAATTGATCAATTAATAATAAATTAATTTATGGAAGAACCGAAAGCAGTACAAAAAAACAATTTCATAAACAGAAAATATGAAATCATAAATGATAATTATTCATACCTAGAAGATATTAATGATATAGATACTCGCCGCTACATTGAATTAGAAAAAAATTATTATAAGAGCGGCAAAACGCACTCTTTTGAATCAAATCATTCATCTGACCGCTGAAACTTTTCCCAATTGGTTTATGGATGTTAATATCACCTTTCAGAAAGAACAAATCCTCAAGTAATTCCGCAAACACCGGTAATTACAACAAAGCAGGAAGTTCATACGTAAGCATATGATAAATAAAGCAATACGGTGAATTTAAAACAATTATGATTTTTTTTCCAATAAAAATCACATGCAAGGTCTTTTATTATTTAACAGTTATAATTACCTTAATTTATACATAAATCAATGGGAATTTTTGATTCAGTTTTAAAAACAGTTCAAAAGGCAGTTAGCGGTGGTAAAGATGAACCGGTAGAAGGTATAGCCTTCGAAGACTGGGTGAAGGTAAACGCAAAGCTTGCGGGTGGAACTCCGACCGAAGAGATAGTGAAACTGCTGGGAATTGACAGACCGAAATGGGACAGGGTCAATAATGAATGGCTGGCAAGAATGCAAAATGACAGGACCTTCACTTTTTCAATAAGGAACGCGGCAATTTTTAACAGCGTTGCCAAAGGAAACCTGCCGCTAAAAAAAGAGTTTAATGAACAAACATTTCCGATAGAAAAATATGCTGAGCTATTGGCAGCAACGGAATTTTTGGGAAAGCAGGGACGTGATGCGCAGGATATATTGAAGGACTTCGGTTTAACAGTTGTAGATTATTCCAACATAGGCAGTTACTGGGGAAAAAAGATCGTTATGAGTCCATTGGGTCTTGGTGTTAAGTTCCAGAATGTTTTGATGGAATACCGTGCAAAGTATGAGAAACAAATTAAAGAAGATGGTACGCATGACGATATAAGTTATTAGAAAACAATTATTGCCAAATTTAAATACCCGTGTTTACAAGGGCTGACCTAAAAGTCAGCTTTTTTTGTATCTATCGTTATATATTATGACTTAGGTCATTGTTTAGGGGGGGGTAGATGTTATATTTGTATAAACATACTGATAAACATAATGAGCTTTCTTGTTAATGTATTGTTTTTTACAGAATTGAGAAAGCCTTTTCAATTAATATCATGAAATTTATTTCAAATATCCTATCTAAGTCATTAAGTCTGCTATTTATTGTATTATCTGTATTAATGTTAAATTCTTGCAGCGAAGACCCTGTTGGACCGCCCCCTCAGCCTCCCCCGCCTCCTTCAGGTATAGAAGATAGTGCATTCTTTAACTGGGAATACAGAGAAATTTTTGGGTATATCCTCTTTGATATAGATGTATATGATACCAACAGAATATATCTATTGACACCCAAAGGATTTATATACTATGACGGTAATATATTTATGCCACTCTCAACTACTGATACAAGTTTTTGGGGTTCATCTTTTAAAGTCTATGACCCAAATAATATATTTATAGGTGGACAGGATATACATATTGCAAACCCACATTCCAAATTAATGAAATGGAACGGAACTGATTTTATAAATATACCTATTCCAGAGGATTCATCTAAAGGTATTGATAATATTTTAGTAAATAATCTAAATGATGTATGGCTGGCAACAGATTATGGAAAAAAGGTATATCATTATGACGGTTCAAACATTACAACTTATAATATTCAAAGCAGAACTATCGCCTCACAACTTTTTTTGAATTCAAATAATGAGCTTTATTTATTCGGCGCAGATCCGACCGGTTCAGGTATTGGAATTTATTATGTTTACAAATTTACGGAAAATGCATGGAATGTGTATTACAGTGAACCATACGATGCTAGTACCGGCATAGGAGATGTTGCAACTGTAATAGGAAATGATGTTATAAGAAATAGCTATAATTACCTGGTTAAATTTAATTTTTTAAAATACAGTTGGGAAAGATTAGATACGACTAATTTTCCTTTAAGTCAAATATCATGCGGAGGAAGTTCGGTAAATGATATTATGTGTTATGCGCGCAACATTCATACAGCAGATAATGTGATATATTATTACAATGGATTGAAATGGTACAAACAAAATAATTATACAGGTTATGGATATCCCCTTTACAGGATCAAAAAGAAAAATAATAATTTTTACTCGTTTTATGAACCGCCTTATTCGCGTTTAATTATAGCCAGGCCTAAAAAGTAGGATAATGGAGGCAATTACAGCGGGAAATATTCTGTTATTGATAGCGCATCTATTGAGCAAATTGCTGATGATATTATAAAGATATTCGAAGAAATATACCATTCAGATATTAACCTGCCGTTTGAGGTTACCGAGCTTTAAACCTGTAACATTGCATTAATCTAAGATCCTTACGCATTAATTTACGCTAAATAGAATATTTTTAAATTTCCTGTTATATTTGATGTATAATATATTAACATAGAAGGGTGTTATAAAAATATGAAAAGACTTATTTTAATTGTGTTGTTGTTTGCTGTGGTTAAGATTAATTATGCTGACCAGCTTGCATGGATAACAAAAGACCAGGCGGAAAAGACCGTTAAATATTTTGAAGATAACGAAATATCACAGGTGATTCTGTGGTGCGCATGTTGTGATAATGATTATAAGCTTATTGTGGATGTATCAAAAATTTATTACAAACCTGCAGCTGATCCAACTTACTATGAAATTTTCATTGAGGGTACAAAATATAACGGGGGCGGCATAAAGCAGGCAGTTGATCTTGCATATGTTCACATTAAAAAAGGAAGCAAATGGAAATGTCTGGGTACTGTGCTTGGATTTGAGTGCGACCCCTGTACGAAGCCGTTTAAGTTTTAAAGATTACAGATTATAGTTTACGGGTTGAAAGTTTAAAGGTTAAAAAGCTTTAAGTTGTTTCGCATAAGACTTTTGAGGTCTGTTAAAAAAAATAATTTATTTAAATGAAAACAAACATAATTGTTACGGTTATTGCTGCAATGTTTTTTGTTTTGATGATTTCCGGGTGTTCAGGGAGCACGGATTCGGCCTCTAATGCTAAGATAGATGGCATTGAATGGAAGCTTGAATCACTTAACGGAAAACCGGTTACATTGAATAGCGGGAAATTTATTACTTTGACTCTCAACAAAGACTCTCAACAAAGCAAACGGAAATTTAAACGGCTTTGGCGGATGCAACTTGTATTATGGCAGGTATTTTAAAGAAGGTAAAAGCATGAAGCTCTCTGAGATAAGCTCAACAAAGATGGCATGTGATGAGATGACAGATGAAAGTGATTATTTTAACGCTCTCGGAAAAATTGACGGGTATAGCGTATCTGGCGGCAAACTAAGCTTAACCAGCTTCGGAAATGCTGTTGCTGTGTTTAAGAAATAGAATATTTAATTCTATTAAAATCTTTTTCAAAATTATTCCGTGTCAGGTTGCAAACCTAAAGGCAGGCCTGATACTACTTATAAAGATAATTAATTATATGAAAAGAAAATTATCAGCAGAATGCTTTGCATTTTCGTTGTTTGCTATTATGTTAATAGCTGGATTGTTTTACGGATGCGGTTCATCAAAGGTGGGCGATGGGAATTCTCTAACCGGAACGGAGTGGGTTTTATATGAAATGAACGGCAATAAATATGAGCCGGCCGGCAGCAAAGATATTTCGCTTAAATTTGATGAGGTTGGTTTGCGCATCAGCGGAAAGGCTCCTTGCAACACTTATGCTTCTGATTACATTATTAAGGATACTAAATTAACTTTTGGGCTTATGCTTTCTACTGAAATGGCCTGCGGTGAGCTTGAAACGGAATATGTTTATTTAAAACTGCTGCCAAAAGTATTTGCTTATCAAATTTCAGGCGATAAGCTGTATTTTTTTGATTTGGCGGGTATAGCGATATTCAGGTATCGTGCGGTCAATCGTAAGGCTAATTGATCTTAATGGAATTTTTAGATAAGCAAAAAGAACGCGGCGGGAAAAGTATTGCTGAATCATACCCGGAAAAGCCCAAAGAGGTTATTGATAAACCAGAATTTGTTAAACCCAATCCATTTGGAGGGGATGACATACCGCATTTTGTAATTAATCAACCTGGTGCGGATGTTCTTAAATCCAAAATTCAAGTTACTAACGATAAATATAAATCGGCATATAGAGTTAATCTGCATAAAAGAGGTAATGAATTTACTTATTCAGTGGAGAAAGGAAAAGATGTGCGTGGAAACCCTAAAAGAGTAGATGTAAAATTTGAAAAAATTAAAGATAAAGAAATGCCTAATTCAATAGCACGAATTGGGTATCAAATGGTTAAGGAAGCAACTAAAGATGGTATAGAGCCTATAAAATCTGAAAATACACTTTTCACCAAAGAACAGCCGAAACAGGTTACCCCTACTGTAAAGACTGAATTAACGCAGGCGGAGAAGGATGATTTAGACCAGATTGAGGCGTTCCCTGAGAATACTGCAGAAGCATTGGAAAAGAAGATTGCATTTGCAAATAGAATGCTTGACTCTGAACGGGTGAAGGGAATACGTAAATTGAATCCGAAAGATGCTGATGAAATTGAAAAAGTATGGGGGCAGAAATTAGAAGGGTATAAACGGAAGCTCGCCGAAGTTGAGGATCAGCAGAAAGCTAAGAATTTAGAAGAGGAACACACCCCGTCTGCTTCGCAGCCACCCCTCTTGAGAGGGGAATTAAAATCCAAAGATAAGGTAAAGCAGACGAAGGCATTTGGCGAGGTTAAGATATCTGATATTACGAAGAAGCTGAAAGATTACCAGGGCAGGCAGGGAGAGGATTACAGCGAGCAGACTTTCAACAGGATAGTTAATGATGTTAAAAATGGTACTCTGGTATTTGATGCTTTGCCTCCAATACAATTATATGAGCGGAAGGATGGTGAGCTGGAACTACTGGCGGGACATAGCAGGTTAGCAGCATTTGAGTATCTGAATAAAGAGGGTATTGAATATAAGGGCAGGGATTTCAGTGAGATAAGGTCACAGATAATAAGAGAAAGTGACGGAGTATCTTTTGAGCAGGCAAAGAAGATAGCGCAAGAATCGAATCAGGGTGCAGTACAGAAGCCTACGGATAATGCGGGATATTTAAGGGGATTGAGGGATAAGGGTAAATTTGCTGATGATAGTGAGCAGAAGGCACGGGCTGAGGATTTGTATGGTAAGTCAGGCGCGCCTTATGTGATAGAGTTGAGTTATTTGAATCCGAAGGGTAAGACGATGCAGATGTTACGCAGTCTGGTTAAAAGCGGTGATAAGGACCTTCAGGGCAGGGTTGAAAGTATTGCGAGTTGGAATGGTTTTGCGAGGAAGAAATTTGGTGATATGCTTACAAATAAGCATGAGGATGAGATGTTTGACTGGCTGATGGACGAGAATAATTTTAAGATGGCAAAGACAAAGACTGAGTTTTCGAGGCGGGTGCAGGATGTAGTGGATAAGCCGGAGTTTGATCCGCGGAAGCCGTTAAATTTGCCGAAGCGTGAGAGTCTGAGTAATGCGGAGCTTGAATACAGGCGAAGGGTGAGTGAGTTAGAGGGTCAGATACGCGGGCAAGAGAAGGCATTAAAGGATAAGCGCGCTGAATTGGTTAAAAGGAAGCAGACGGACAGCCCCAAAGGGGCGGGCAGTATAACGAATGCTGATATAAACAGGGTATTGGAGCCTATAAGGACTGATATACTTGATTTACAGGATAGTCTTGAAAAACTGCGGGTGCAGGAAGGGAAATACAAAGCTGCAGGAGAGGCAGAGGGAGGATTGTTTGGAGCCCCGAGTAACTCGGGGGAGGCGCGGGATAAGACTGTATTTGCAGCAAGTGATAATAAAATTGGTAAGGTAAAAGATGAGATAGATGATATTGAAAAAGAGATTATAAAAGCAATGGGTAAACTTCCTGCGTTTTATGACCCAAATTTGGCATTGCTTACCTCTAAATTAATTAGTAAATACATACAGATTGGTTATTATAGAATCGAGCAGTTAGCGCGGCAGATGGTAGCAAGGGGTATGGAGAAGCTGCTGCCGTATCTGCAGGAAGCATACAATAAGTTTAAGAAGGACGGGAGTATAAGTCCGGAAATATTAAATTCATTAAGTGATGAAAACGAAATCAACGGATTTAAGCACGAAGGATTTGCCGAAAGAATCAGTAAAGCTGAACGACAGGCAATACTTAGCGAACGTGAGCTTTCTGCAGCAGATAGAGCAAAGGGCGGAGACAAGCGACCTCCTCTCAGATATGCTAACGGACAAAATTTACCCGATGTTGCAAAAGAACATGTTGTAGAGGGTAAGTATGATATTGACGAGCATCAGAGATATGCGGTAAATTTAGCGTTAAACCGGTTTGAAAATGGTGGCAGGGCATTCCTGTTAGCAGACGGGCCGGGAGTAGGCAAAACAAGGGAGCTGCTTGTAGTTGCCAATGAATATAAAAAAGTAGTATCACAGGGTAAATCCTTACCAATATTAATCGTAACAGAATCAGACCGTATAATAAAGGACAGTTTTGTAAAAGACGCTGCCGCTTTGAATATTGGTTTGAGCGATTTTGAGATAGGCACGTTTTCAGACTTGCGCAGGGGTATTATAGGCAAGCAGGAGAAGTACGGGCTTGTTATATATGATGAAGCTCATAACCTAAAAAATGCCGAAACAGGTAAAGCGAAAGCTGCCGGTAATGTGATGTCAAATAGTATATTATTTGTTACTGCAACACCGATGGATAAGCCGGCGAGCGCTATATATTTTATTGGCGAGATAGCTGATGCGGGCGCAGGGGAAGTTTCGCAATTGCTTGGATTGAGGCTTGTTTACCAGGCTAATATGTTTGGTGGTGAGAGTGTTCCGGTAGTAGAGAAGATTGAGGGCGTTAATGAGAGTGATGTTATTGAGAAGATAATTGATTTGCGTAATAAGGCAATAAGCGCGGGAGCAATGATAAGGCGTGAGTATCCGTTTTTTGGTACAGTAAAGGACAGTGAATACAGGCTTGACAATACTTCCGGTGAAAGACAGGATGCAATATTTGAACATTACAAAGACAAGATAAAGGGTGTATTTCGGAGCAGAAGCCTAAGTGAGAGAGAGAAAAAAGATATAGGGATGAAGCTGGGGCAGAAGAGATCGAGTGAACTACACAGATTTACGGAGAGTCTGAAAGCGGATCAGGTCTATGCAGAATCGGTTAAGGATATAAATGACGGTAAGCAGGTGATATATGCGGCGGAGTATGTGAATGACAGTGTGATAGAGAGTATTGGTATTGAGGTAGAGAGCAGTTTAAGTCAGTTAAAGCGTAAACTTGAGAAGGACGGAATAAAGTATGCAGAGCTTTACGGCGGGAACAAGAAGAAAAACCGTGAAGCGATGGTTAAGTTTCAGACGGGTCAAGTGCAGGCGTTATTGATGACTTATAGGAGTGGTGGAGTTGGGATAAATCTTGATGATGTAGAGGGCACGTCGCCGAGGGTAATGTATGTGCTGAGTCCGAGTCATGGCGGGGATATGTTACAGCAGGTAATTGGTCGGGTTAGCAGAAGGAACACACAGTCACCGGCGAGTGTGAAGCTGGTATATTTTGAGGACAGCATAAATGATAACAGGCGGAGGCAGATAATAGCGGGTAAGATGCGTACTTTGTTTGCTATACAGGAAGGTGAAGATATTGACAGGGCGCGGTTAGAGGAAGAGGAAACTTTACGCAAAGCCCCGAGTGGGCAGGGGGTAAACCCGAAGGGGGTTGAGGGTAAGCCGGATGTGAGGTTTATGAAGCGTGAGACTGATTATGGTAATTTATTTGTGATAGAGAAGGCTTTAGTAGAGGAGATGAAGCGTTTACAGCGCAGGATACAAAATGTTGAGTTTGTGCTGGGTGCTGATAGCGAGTATTACAGGACCGAGAAGCGTTTGGGCGAGGTCAGGCGGGAACTTGTGAAGGTGCGGGCTGATATATCCAAATTGAAGCCGGAAGAAAATGAGTTTGGTAATGATCAGATGGCGATGTTTATGAAGAAGGCAGCAGTAAAAAGTAACAAGGCAAAAATAGAAGCAGAGGCAAAGAGGCAGACGGACACGGCGGAGTTTAAGAAGTGGTTTGGTGATAGTAAGGTGGTTGATGCTGATGGGAAACCGTTGGTGGTGTATTCCGGTCATAGTAATATTGCTCTGTATGGCAATGAATATGACTCTAAAAAATCAACATCGGGTGGATTTTATGCTTCAGAATCACCGGAAGTTGCTTCAGGGTACGCATTAGGAAAATGGGGTAACAGAGAATATTATGAGAATGGATCACAGTACAGATTAAAAGGTAAGAATGGTGAGTTTAATAAAAAGATAAGTCAATATAAACTAAATGAAGAACAGTTAAAGAAACTTGAAGAATATAAAAATCTAACCGAAGATGAATATGACACCAAAGCCAATAATCTAGGCGATATGGATTATTATATCAAGAATAATAAGGATTATGACAAAGATGTAAGGAGATGGGGTATTACAGGCGGTTCGGATAACTTACAGAATATTTTTGATTTTTTTGAACAGCAGGGATATAATATAGCATATCTTAGCGACCAGAATTTGCCTTCTGATGTACGTCCCCCTGAATTTTTGAGGCAAACGAAAAATGATTTTGAGGAATTGTTGGATTATATTGGTGTTGAATGGCAGTCTTATGATTGGATGCAGCCGGGAATATATCCAATATATTTAAAGATTGAAAACCCGATAAATGCTGATAAACCATTCCCTTCAGATTTATTAACTGCATTAAAGGACTATGCAAAAGGCAAAAGAAATCCGAAAGAAACTGATTTTGATTATACTTATTGGACGAAGGATTATAATATAAAATCATGGGTAGAGGATATTGAGAATAACCGTGAAGGATGGACTACACAAATACCTAAATCAGCCTTACCTATTATAAAGCAATATGGTTATGACGGCATAAAGGAATGGGGTTCAAAGGGTCTGGATTTACCACGTGAAAAAAGACAGATAAACTGGATAGCATTTGAGCCAGGACAGATCAAATCAGCAACGGGTAATAGCGGGGCATTTGATGCGGGGAATGCGGATATAAGGTTTATGCGTGGTGAGGATGAGAAATTTAATGTTGACGGCAGGCTTGAAGAAAAGCAGCAATCAATAAAAACACGGTTAAAAGATATAAGTAAATATGCAGATAAGAAACAGGAATTGGCTAAATTATGGAAAGGTGATATAGCCGAAGTAAAGATTAAAACAGATAATGAGACGTTTACAGTTGAAAAAGGAAATTCATATTATGGCGCTGCAAAAATAATAGCTAAACATTTTGGAGTAGATTTAACCCTGGATGACCTGCTTAAACTTCCCGAAGTATTGAAGAATGGGAAACGTGAGAGATCATACAACGGCAGAGACCAGATAAGATTTAATGATAAAGGTAATGGATTACGTTATACCGCAGTAATAAATGCGCGAAATGAAATTATTAATTATTATACCGATTATGAGCAAAAAAAGAACCGGAAATTTGGCAACGATAGCCTCTCTCTCCGGTTTAAAAAATCTCCTTACGGTGATTTGAATACAAAAATAGCTGATGGAAAAACCGATGTCAATGCAAAAGTCAGTACCATTAAGATAAAGGCTGTAGTTGGGGTATTGGATAAGGCTATTGGCGGGGTTGGGGTTAATTATGTTAATGATGCTGAAATGCTGGAGTTACAGAAGCGGTACGGGAATGAGGATAGTGTTCCGCATTACGCGTTTGCGCTGCTGAATAAGAAGGAAGTATATATAAACACTGAGAGCGTTGATGAGCGAGTGGGATTGCATTCCTGTTAGCAGACGGACCGGGAGTAGGCAAAACAAGGGAACTGCTTGTAGTTGCCAATGAATATAAAAAAGTAGTATCAAAAGGTAAATCCTTACCAATATTAATCGTAACAGAATCAGACCGTATAATAAAGGACAGTTTTGTAAAATATCCCCAAAATTGATATATCAATTATTGATATATCATATTATATTTACAGCATGAAAATGGCAAATAACGCAAACAATATATTTTTTAATGAGTTAGAGTTTGTTCAAAAACAGTATAAAAAATATGTTCAGCAAAATTTAATAAAACACGGCATGACTATTACATTTGATCAATGGCTGGTTTTGGATATCATAGTTAACAATAAAGGAATCAAACAAACCGAAATAGCACAGAAAACATCAAAAGATACTGCTTCTGTAACAAGGATAATTGAATTACTGAATAAAAAGGGTTATGTGGCAAGACAGGTTGACCCGAATAACAGAAGAAAACAGATATTAGGTGTAAGCAATATGGGCGAAAAGGAATTTATTAAAGCTGGAAAGATCATTAATGACTGTTCGGATATGGCGCTAAAAGGTTTGAAGGAAAAGCGCTTGAGGAAGTTGAGAAAGGTATTTAAAAATATTATTAAGAACAGCCGCTAAGGGAAATGGATAATAAAATAATAATACGAATCGCAGAGTTAGATGATATCTCCGCAATCACCCTGCTCTACAAAGGAACCGTAGGAAATGTTAACGCGAGGAAATGTTAACGCGAAAGATTACACTTCCGAACAAATTGAAGTATGGGCAACCGGCGCGGATAACATACAAAGGTGGAAAAACGCAATCATAGAGCAATATTTTATTGCAGCAGAAATACAAAACAACGCACCCCTTCTGCAGAGCTTCATCCAATCCCGCCTTGGCGGGACTGCTCCATAGGAGTCCCTTTGGGACAAATAGTGCAGGAGGGGAATTTTCAAATTGCGGGCTTTTCATCAATCGCAAAAGACGGGTACCTTGATTTTATGTATGTGCATAAAGACTTTCAGCGTATGTGTATAGCAAATGCTCTGTTAAATGAAATTGAAAAAAAGGCACTGTGCGGAATGGCACATCTTTATACTGCCCGAAATCACCATAAGGATCAACCTGTCCCTTATTGCCGGTTATCCTGTTCAGCAGCTTATTGTATGAACTCAGAGGCAATACACCGTTTTCTTCAGGAAGGACAATCTGATTATCCGGCTGTACTTCGCCCTGCTCTCTATTGATTAACTTGGCAAGAGTATTTCGTACCCTTAATTGCTGTTCAGCAGTTTCCCGTTCTTTCTGGTACTGCTCATCAATCGCCTGCGAGCGCATATCTTCGCCATATCTCAGCTCACCAAGCGTTTTGGGTTCCTGTGATTTAATATCCCCGATAATTTTTTGCTTTACAAATTCAAGTTCCGGACTGCGCTTAACCGTTATTAAATCGGGTAGCGTGCCTGTTTCAGCAGCTAATTGGATATCCTCTGTTGTCGGAGTGCCCCTTAACATTCTTAATGTGGGAAATACTTTGCTGTATTTTTCTTCTTCCTGCTGTTTTTCCTGCTCGTATTCCGCCTTCTTTAGATCACCAAATCCATTTACCTTCTGCTTAACAGATGAAGGTCGCTTCTTCCGTGTCGAAGGATCATAGGGGTTTTTCTTACCCTTTAAATTCCGCCTTACTTCATCTAAAAAATCACTCATATTATACTTTTATTTTAAGTATTTCTACTTATTGTTTTTTTGAAACTTATCTATTATATTTGAATAACTAATTATATATATTATGAATATCATAAAAAAATATTATCCGCTCATCTCTATTGTCAGTCTCGTCCTTTTTGCGCTTATCGGTGCCCTCCGCTCTACTCCCATGCTCCCCAGTGTTGAAATTGAATTCCCGGCTAAAGATAAAATTTATAACTCATACAGACCCAAACCCAAAACATTCATTCCTGTACCAGTTCCGGTTGACCCCAAAATTAAAAATATCTAATCCCTATCTGCGCTCATTGTATAACTAATCATTCAGTCTATGAAAACATTTATTTTTTGCATGATTCTCATAATTTCATCCTTCAATTTGTTCCCTGAAACCATTAAAACTTGCCGAAAAGCTACTATCGTTCAACCTAAACTATATAAACCGCGCTATATTCCAAAGCCTGTTAGAGCAGAAGATATCTTTTTAAACCGTCCAATACTCGTATGTGGTGGTAATTCTCGTGGTGAAGATTTGGTTGCATATAAAAAGTTATTTATTTATTTTAAACTCCTTAAATCCTGCGCTGATATTATTTCAATTTCTTTGAAACCCTTCTCAATAAACTTGGATATGGATTTAATGGATTTACTGAAGCCTCGATTGTAACATCTTCATCACCAGTTACATTATCTGTATATAACTTTGTCAGCCCCGTTTTATCGGTCACAAAATTACGGCCCCACTTCATAGCACCTTCTCTATCGGTAGAACTTGCATCTAATTTCTGGCCCGGTATTTCCGGGTGAGAATGAATATTAAATCCCGCCAGCTTATCATTGAAGAGATCAGAAAATGATGTAGTCCCTGCCAGATCTTTTATTTTTCTTGTTGACTGCTCACTTTGATACGGTTCAACCCCAACACTGCCTATCCCGCCAGACAAAAGAAAATCCGGTATATTAAATCTGTCGCCTAGATAGCTTTGATATCCTGTTTTTGGCGTATAGGATAGCCCTACTTCTCTTTCTATCATATCACCGAGCCCTGATGTTTCATTCAGTATGTTATCTCTAACTTTTTCCGGCGATAAAAGTAACAGAATAACGCAGAAATTTATTCACACGTAAGCAAAACCGCAAAAGGGTTTTTTGAGAAGATGGGATATGAGTATAAAGAGGACTTAAGGGATATATATAAAGGAGTATTGTTCGTTAATGCCCTGATGGTGAAGAAAATATAGTATATTAACTTTAATCATTGCGGCATAATTGTTTAATCCTTAATTTCAGAATTTCTACAGAATCGTTAATTAAATTGTCAAATGAAAATATTGCTTGTAGAAGATGAAACTGCATTAGGTGACTCTATCATAACTTTTTTGAAGAAAGAGGGTTACCTGTGCGAGTGGGCCAGGGATTATGGTTCCGCTACCGAAAAAGCTATGCTGTATGAGTATGACTGCGCGCTTGTTGATATAACCCTGCCCGGCGGAAGCGGCCTTGATATTGTCGAAGCAATCAAAAAAAATAACCCGAAAACCGGAATAATAATTATTTCCGCAAAGAACTCTCTAACAGATAAAATAACGGGGCTTGATACGGGTGCAGATGACTATATCGCAAAGCCGTTCCATCTTGCTGAGCTGAACTCACGAGTTAAATCAGTGTTAAGAAGAAGTAATTTTGAAGGCAGCAAAGAAATTGTAACCGGTAATATAAAGATCATGCCGGAAAGTCAGGAAGTTTACGTGAGCGGTAGTCAGGTTAATCTTACAAAAAAGGAATTTGCCTTGCTGTTATTTTTCGTATCAAATATGAACCGTGTATTAACAAAGGAGTCAATTGCAGAGCATCTTTGGGGCGATATGGCAGATTCAGCTGAAACATTTGATTTCATTTATTCACACATAAAAAACCTTCGCAAAAAAATAATGGATTCAGGCGCAGAGGATTGCATCAAGTCGGTTTACGGAATTGGTTATAAATACTCTTTAAAATGAAATTACTTACAAAAATAAGTATATATTATCTGTTTATATCAATTGTGCTGTTTGGGGCTGTTGGTATATTTTATTATTCGCAATTAAAAGATATTGTTAACGAAGATGATACAGAAAATCTATACAGAGAAAAAGAACTTATAGTAAAGTTTGTTAATGATTCCGCGAAAATACCCTATCAATCAATTTATTTTGGAGATGTAGTTACTTTTTCCAGGGAAACGGTTATTGTTTCCGAGAGATTAAAGGATACTATGATGTATAACCCTCTTGAAGAGGAAATTCAGCCATACAGGCAGCTTGTCATTCCGTTAAGTGTAAAAGGTCAGAATTACAGCGCAACTATCAGCAAGCCTATGTTTGAGTCAGAAGATCTTATAGAAGATATAGGTCTGCCGCTCGCAGGTACTGCGTTTGCGACAATGATATTACTTATGTTATTTACCTGGCTGCTGCAAAGGCAAATGTGGAAACCGTTTTATAGTATATTAAACAGACTTAAAGATTTTGACCTGAATAAAAATAAACCAGTAAGTTTTCCGGAAACAAAAACCGCTGAGTTTGTAATGCTGCAGCGCGAAATAAGCCGAATGACTGAAAAAATAAGGCAGGATTACCAAAGCTTAAAGGAATTTACCGAAGACGCCTCGCATGAATTACAGACACCGCTTGCGGTAATAAGCTCAAAGATAGAGATAATGATACAATCCGAAGAACTCTCACGGGAACAGATGAAGCTGCTGCAAGATATGTTTGAATCAATAAGTAAACTTTCAAAGCTAAACCAATCATTGCTCCTGCTGGCAAAGATCGAAAACAGCCAGTTCAGCGAATGCGAACCTGTTGACATACGGGAATTAATTGAAAATAAACTGAATATGTTCGAAGAAATGTTCAGCATAAGGGATATTATTATTGAAAAAAACCTTACTTCGTCACCGATAATAAATATTAATCCACTTTTAGCTGATATTTTATTTACAAATCTGATCAATAATTCAATAAAACATAATTTAACCGGAGGCATAATAAAAATAAAATTAAGCAATGAATTGTTTGAAATATCAAATACCGGCAAACCCGCTGACGCGGACCCAGAAAGAATGTTTCAAAGATTTCAGAAGGCGGGTTCCCCGTCAGATTCTATCGGGCTGGGGCTTTCAATAGTAAAGAAGATATGCGATACATACGGTTTTAAAGCTGATTATATATATTCCGGTGGATTACATATTATTACAATTCACTTTTTAAATTCTACCATATTTCTACAGGATTAAATCTTAAATTTGTTTATACATTAACTTAATAAATACAACAATGAAAAAATCAATTTTAGTATTATCGCTTTTAGCTTTAACTTTAAGCATAAATGCGCAAAAACTCAAAGAATCTGATGTACCTTCTGCTGTTAAATCGAAGTTTTCCCAAATGTACCCTGGGGCAAAAGACGTCATATGGGAAATAGAAGATAAAAATTATGAAGCTGAATTTAAAGAAAGCGGCACAGAAACCTCAGTAATGTATAACGGAAGCGGAACATATCTTCAAACCGAAACCGAAATCTCTGTTTCATCGCTTCCTGCCGGAGTAAGTGAATATACAGCAAAAAATCTGCCCGGCTCAAAGATCAATGAAGCATCAAAAATAACTGACGCTAACGGAACTATTAGCTATGAGGCTGAGATTGGCAGCAGTGATTACCTTTTCGATTCAAGCGGAAAATTCCTTTCGAAATCAACCGATAGTGATACAGAAGACGAAAAAGATTAAAACTCAGATATACAAATTACGGCAGCAATATTCCAATAGCAGATATATGGGAATATTGTTGTCCGTTTTCTGAATAATAACAGCTCATAAATAAACATGATTAAATATAAATATGGAAAGATCAAATAACGAAAATCAAAGCAAGCAAAATTTCAATAAGGTAGCTGAAATTACATTAATATTCTGGTTAATGAAAATTATAGCAACTACGCTTGGTGAAACGCTTGGAGATTATATATCAATGACCTTAGACCTGGGTTATTTTATTGCTATCTGCATTACGTTAACTTTCTTTCTGGCGGTTGTAGTTACGCAATTATCGGTTAAAAAATATACTCCGCTTGTATATTGGATGGTAATTGTTGGTACAACTACATTGGGAACCGAAATATCTGATTTCATTGACAGAACCCTTCGCCTGGGATATGCGCTGGGAAGCTTACTGCTTGTTTCTCTGCTTGTGATAACCTTAATTTTATGGTATAAAAAATATAAAGACCTCGAGGTCTATCCAATTTTCGAGAGGCAAAAAGAATTATACTTTTGGATCGCTGTATTATTTTCAAACAGCCTTGGTACTGCCTTTGGTGATTTCTTAAGCGATAACCTGGGACTATCTTATTTTTACGGAGCGATAATAACCGGCGCGATAATATTAATAGTAGTACTGCTTCATTACTTTACAAAATTAAACCGCATAATACTTTTCTGGATTGCCTTTGTTTTTACTCGTCCATATGGGGCAACCTTTGGCGATTTCCTCACCAAAACTACCGACAAAGGTGGGTTAGACCTGGGTACTTTGCCATCATCGCTGATATCAGTAGGTTTAATGACTGTGTTGGTTTATATTTCACATAACAGACACAAAAAGGCAAGCAAACTCTGAGCGCTTGCCCGCCTTAGGCGTGGAAGAGTCCAATCAGATTGATAGTGAAATTTGTTTGTTTTTTAAATCCCCATTGAAAAATAATGTACACCCTATCATTTATAATCAATTATCATTTATTAGATTCCTGAAAATTTCGTCCCCCCTTGTAAGCAGGATCATATATTCTTTTAACGCCGAATTGCATTGAAAACACATCAATAATGAGTTATTTTTGTTCTATAACATTATAAAGAATGTGCTCATCTATACCACCGACGAATCCCTTTATTACAATAATATTTACTAAAATGAAAACGGCGATAATCTACAAAACAAAACACGGAACTACCGAAAAAGTTGCATACATGCTTGCAAAGATGTTTTCTGAAGATGGCAGCGAGGTGAGGGTAATTGATCTTGCAAAAACAAAACAGCCGCATTTAAATGGTAACGAAAGGATCATCATAGGCGGCTCTATACACGTTGGGAAGATACAAAAAGAGATCCGGAATTTCAGTGAAAAGCATTTGAGCTTACTGCTTACAAAAAAACTGGGACTTTGCATTTGCTGCATGCAAACAGATGAAAAAAAAAGGAAAGAAGAATTTGAAAATGCTTTCCCTCCGGAGCTGAGGCAGCACGCAGCGGCAAAGGGAATAATGGGCGGCGAGTTTCTGCTTGAGAAAATGAACTTCATAGAAAAGCTTGTTGTAAGGAAAATAGCGTACACAAAAGAAACTGTTCACGATATAGATATGGATGCGGTTGAAACTTTTGTGAGGGAAATGAAATAAGTTTTTCTTAAAATCGTTTTTAAATTCGGGTTAAAGTAAATTGCGATTAATGGGTACAGTTTATCCTGTTTAATTTTTTTGCAAAACAAAAAAATTTTAATTTTTAATTGTGCATATTAATTGTTATTTTTGCTAATAATGCTGCATATTGAGAAACATATAATCTATTATTAATGAGGGATTTTAATGAGGGAGCCGTTAGTTAAAGAGCTGTATGTAAGGGGTGAAAAAAAATCCGATTACAACGATATATTTGAAATAAACCGCCTTGCTTTCGGCAGAGAAGATGAAGGCAAGCTTGTAAATGACGTAAGAAAAACAAAAAATTACGAGTTTGGTTTTTCGCTGGTCGCAATAAAGGAAGAAAAAATAATTGGACATGTATTGTTTTCAAAGGCGTTTATTGTTCACAGGGGCAGGCGTTTTAAGTGCCTGGCGCTGGGTCCGATAGCTGTACACCCCGAACACCAGAGAAAAGGCATCGGCAAGATCTTAATAGAAGAAGGGCTTGAGCGCGCCAAAGAGGTTGGCTTTGGAGCGGTTGTTGTGCTGGGTGACCCGGTCTATTACGAAAAATTTGGATTTAAGCCTGCCGCAGGCAATAAGCTAAGAGTATCATTTGGCGTACCGGCAGAAAATTTTTTGGTGAAGGAAATTAACAAAAATTCGCTCAGGGGAATAATCGGGACGGTTCAGTATGCAAGGGAATTTTTAGTTCTTGCTGATGCTGATAAAAAGCGCGCAGAACAAAAGGCTAAGGAAGAATTAGCCGCGGGTGAAACGAACGCTGAGATTGAAACAAAAGTTAATACTGAAACGAACGTTAACAATGAGACTATTAACAATATTGAAGCGATCACAAACATTTCGGAAGTACCGGTTGAATTAAAGCAGAATGATGTAAAACCGGATGACGTTAATCCGGGCGCTGAAACCATTATGACAGACAATATTAAAGATCCCGAAGATATTAATACAAACCCTTAATGAATATGCTGATGATAATGGGGCGGTCTAAAGCCTGCGGGGTGCTCTTAATTCTTCACCAGTAAATTTCTATAAATATTTCGCTCCAAACCGAGCTATTGCTGAAACTACAGAAAATGACTGCATGATATGGGTTTTAGAAGTTTCATGAGGTATAAAGAAAAATATTTTCCCTTACACAAACTCAACCGTTATAAGAATTCTTTCATCAAATAATTTTTTGCTGATGTTTTTTACAAAGGATAGCTTACGTGTTTTGTGAATTTCCCCTGCTATATCTCCGCCTTTTAGGGTCACAAGCTTGCCATGAGGTTTCAGCAGGTCTTTAGACCACAGGCAGAGATCCTGCAATACTGAAACTGAGCGGGAAACAACGTAATCAAATTTTTTATACATTTCATTTCGGGGAACAGGCGCTGCGGATTTTTTTGCGAGGTCTTCGGCGCGGGAGCAGATGTATGTTACATTTTTCAGCTCCATTCGCTTAACAACATCACTTACAACATTAATTTTCTTTTGTATTGAGTCAACCAGCACGAGGTTTGCCTCGGGGTGGTGAATTGCAATGACAATGCCCGGGAATCCGCCGCCTGTGCCAAGATCGAGGATATTCATTCCGGGACTGAAATCAATTGCCTCAAAAAAGAGCTTTGAATCTTCGATGAGATCAAGCACATTAGGTTTTTTTCGGGATACAAGATTAATTTTGGAATTCCATTCCATCAGCAGGTCGTTATACTGCAGTTCTTTTACGAGTGTTTGCCAGTTGTCTGAGTTTTGTGTTGTCATATTAATGTTTTTTCAGACCACCCTCAACGAGTCTTCGACTCGAAGAGTCGTAGACCGTCTCGGACTTCGTCCGAGCCACCACTCCTTAAAAAGGGATGGGAGCTTTTTCATAAATAATTTATTTATCCTTTTATATAAAGTGAAAGTATTGATGCATCCGATGGTGAAACGCCGGATATGCGGGAAGCCTGTCCTATCGAGCGGGGGCGTACCTTGTTGAGCTTTTCCATGCCTTCGGTTGATAGGGATTTTATCTTGTTAAAATCAAACTTTTCGGGAATTTCAGCTGATTCCATTTTATTGAAGCTTTCAATCTGCTCCGCCTGCCGGACGATATATCCTTCGTAACGCAGTTCGATTTCAATCTGGTTAACTATTTCTGTGCGCTGACTTATTTTATGAACAAGGTCATTTTCTGCAAAGTATGGTATGGCAAGAAAGTCACTCAGATTAGTTTCGTTACGTTTAATGATTTGAGAAAGCAGGTCAGATTGCGGAATGATTGGCGAACCTGTTGAGGCAATGTATTCATTAACATCTTTTGGCGGAGCGTATATAGATTTAAAGTATGCAATCCCCTCTTTGATAAGCTCTTCTTTTTCTGTTACCCTGATGTACATATCATCAGGTATCAGACTGAATTTATTGCCATACTTCATAAGTCTGCGGTCAGCGTTATCCTGCCTAAGTATAAGCCTGTATTCAGCGCATGATGTGAAGATACGGTAAGGCTCATCGGGGATCTTGTTTATCAGGTCATCTATCAGCACGCCAATGTATGCTTCGCTGCGCTTGAGTATAAAGGGCTCCTCCCCTTTTATTTTAAGTGCCGCATTAATGCCGGCAATGAGTCCCTGTGCCGCGGCTTCTTCATATCCTGATGTTCCGTTTATCTGTCCCGCAACATAAAGTCCGGGTACAAGCTTTGTTTCAAGTGTTAAGTTGGTTTGATATGTTGGCAGGAAGTCATATTCCACTGCATAACCTGCGCGTATCATTTTAACATTCTCTAAGCCGGGAATAGTTTTCACAGCTTTGTACTGAATATCTTCCGGCAGGCTTGATGAGAAGCCATTCATATAAACTACGTTGGAATTTATTCCTTCGGGTTCCAGAAATATCTGGTGCCGTAGCTTATCTGCGAAGCGGAAAATTTTATCTTCTATGGATGGACAGTAACGCGGACCGGCTCCCGTTATGCGGCCTGAGAACATTGGCGAATCATCAAATCCGGTACGAAGAATATTATGTGTCTCTTCGTTTGTGTATGTCAGATAGCATGATACCTGCTGAAGCTTTGGAAAGCTTCCGTTTGAAAAGACAGAAAACGGAATTGAATATTTATCTCCCGATTGTTCACTTGTTACAGAAAAATCTATTGTATCAAGCGCGAGCCTTGGTGGAGTACCCGTTTTCAGTCGTGCTGTTTTAAATCCTTGGTTTAACAGATAATTAGAGAGCCCCTTGGAGGATTTTTCTCCGAATCTGCCGCCTTCATTCTGTTGATGACCAACATGCATAATTGCGTTCAAAAATGTACCGCTAGTGATAATTACAGCTTTACAATTGATTTTAGTCCCAAATGTGGTAGTTATTCCGGAAATATTTCCATTATCATCTCTGATTAGCTCATCAACTGTATCCTGAATTAATGTAATGTTGGGACAGCTTTCAATATATTCTTTTGCAACTTTTGAATAAAGGTCTCTGTCATTTTGGCTGCGTGGAGACCAAATAGCGGGTCCCTTGGAAGTATTAAGCATCCTGAACTGGATACCTGAATCATCGGCAATTCTACCCATAACCCCGCCTAAAGCATCAATTTCTTTTACTAAATGACCTTTTGCAGTACCGCCAATTGCTGGATTGCAGGACATTCTGCCAATAGCGTCTAGATCCATTGTGACCATGCCTACAGAGCATCCCATACGAGAAGAAGTCCATGCGGCTTCAATACCGGCGTGTCCCGCACCAATTACGATTATATCGAAATATTTAGAGTTTTGATTCAAATATTAATTATACCTTTGTCTTATTCTTTTTTCCTTGTAAGATATCATTTATAAGAGTATTGAATCAAAAATCATTTTCTTGGTTGAGATTATATTTAGCGCGCATATTATTAATACGCTCTTGAATATGTTCATCCAAAAAATCAAAGTTCTTTTGAATTAGAGGAAGAATCTCGTTTCTTAATACTATACCTCTTGCCATCCACTGATAATAATTTCTACCGCCATGACGATATGGCCCATACAATTTTGATTCAGGGAATTTCTCTTTCATCCACCTAAATAGTTTTTCATGACGAACATGCATCCTTAATGTAATTTGAGGTTGCTTCCCATCTCCCCCAAAATGCCCTTCTCCGATTAAAATTCCAATCAGAAAACCTTCCTCAAATGAATTTAACATAAATTATCTAATTTAATGTTTCACCGTCAAGTTTTACGTGAAACGTTGTTTGTTTAAAATATAGGCAAACGCGATATATTGTGCAATCCATTAATTTTGTTTCACCGTCAAGTTTTACGTGAAACAATTCACGCTTATACGACCCCTCCCCCAAAGCAGGGCTGTAAGTTGGGACGTCTCTCTACAGAAACCACTACTTACCTATACAGAATTTTGTGAAGATGTTATTTAAGATATCAACATTTGCTGTTCTGCCGATTATCTCTGAAATGGATAGCATGGCTGCTTTAATTTCAAATGAAATCAGTTCGTTACCGCCCCCCTGCTTTATTTGATACTGGGCATTCACGAGATATTCACAAGATTTCAACAAACAATCTCTATGCCGTTCATTCGTAATTACAACATCGCTGCTGTTGTTTTTGTTGATCAAATATCTGGCTTTTGCAATGATTTCTTGCTCTAGAGTATCCATTTTTTTGCCCGTTTTCGCAGAAACACATAATCCGTTAATTGAAGATTTTGAGCC
Source organism: Ignavibacteria bacterium (assembly GCA_043744495.1). Classification (GTDB taxonomy): domain Bacteria; phylum Bacteroidota; class Ignavibacteria; order Tepidaquicellales; family OLB5; genus OLB5. The sequence goes on along the minus strand of JAYTUN010000171.1, from coordinate 4,763 downwards.
TAAATCAACTTTATTATATACTTTAATGGTCTTATCATTTAAACCTGCTTCAGAAACAGATTCATTATCCCCAGAATAACTTGCGATATCTTCTACTTCAAGGACAATATCCGCTTCATCGATCTTAACCAATGAGCGTCTTACGCCCTCTTTTTCAATTACGTTGGTGGTGTCTCGTATGCCGGCTGTATCAACCAAATTAAACTGGATGCCCCCCATAACGAGTGGTTCCTGTAGGTAATCACGTGTTGTGCCAGGGATATCGCTTACTATGGCACGATTTTCATCTAAAAAATAGTTGAAAATACTTGATTTACCAACATTCGGCTTGCCAACTATTGCCAAATTGACACCATTTCGTATAATTTTACCACTCTCGTAGCTTTGGGTAAGTGACTGAAATTTAGCAATAAGTTTGTTAATTTTTTCAAGCAGAACATCTTTTTCAATCAAGTCTATTCCTTCTTCGGAAAAATCAAGCTCAAGCTCAAGCAGTGAACAGTAATTTATCAGGTCTTCACGGAGCTCTTTAATTTTTTCAGAGAACCTTCCGGTCAGCTGAGAAAGCGCGAGTTTATTTGCCTGTTCGGTTTTTGCTTTTATCAGATCGGCAACAGCTTCTGCCTGTGCAAGATCCATTTTTCCATTAAGATAGGCTCGTTTAGAAAACTCTCCCGGCTCTGCATGATACGCTCCCAGCTTGCCAAGCAGATCGTTTATCTTCCGATAAATATAGCTTCCGCCATGGCTGGAAATTTCAGCGACATCTTCACCTGTATATGAATTTGGCGATTTAAAGAATGTTACTACAACTTCATCAATGAAATCGCTGCCATTAAATAAATAGCCATGATGAGCATAGTGTGATTTGAGGTTTTCAATAATTACAGGCGAAAACTTAACATAACTTAAAGAAAAACAATTAGATATAAGGAGAAAAGTGTCTTTCCCGCTCAGCCTAACAACTGTTATGCCGGACTCCCCCACCATTGTAGCGGGCGCAAATATTGTTCTGTTATCAAATGACATATAATGACCTCACCCCCAGCCCACCTGACCGCCGAAGCAGTTCTCCTAAAAGGAGTTGGTGACTAGGAAAAGCAAAGATAGTTATTAATGGGGAGTGAAAAAATGAATAAAGGAAAACAAAATGTCAAATGTCAAAATCAAAATGTCAAAATTGTATTAAAGGTTGATGCGCTTTCGGGAAGCATAAATAATTTCGGTTAATGTGGCTGAATAAAATATTATATTACAATAAGCGTTAAAGATATTTTTAGGTTTAAGTTTGGGACTAACGTCCCTTTTATTTTTTCGTAACCAACCCACGAACTAAAGTTCTACAGCCTAATGGTAGTGGTAATTAAGAATAATTTTATATCAAATAGTAAATAACAAACAATAAAATTTCAGAACGTTTTGTAAAAAAATGTGTGCCCCTATTGGGGTCAATTAATCTTTTTGTTAATCACGCTATAAACATGTGGCTGCTACGTGGTAAATAAATAAAAGAATTATGAATAAATTAAAACTAATCTCCTTCTTGCTTCTGTCCGAAGTAATGATGCTTCACTTTTCGTCATGCGGGAAGAAGCAGGATACAAGCAAAACTCAAAATCAGACTGATACCACAAAAAAGGATCCTGTTAAAAAGGATGAAAGTAAAAACGATTTCTCGCAGCAAAAAAGCAGTATTGATACCTTTTTGACGGTGGGATATATTTACTGGGTGCCGCCTGCGATATTAGATGAGCGCTGGTCAGCCGTAATTACCGGCGAGGTGGTGAGTATTGAAAAAAGAAGGATAGGCGAAACGGATCCCAAAAAGAACGAAGTTTTTGGTATGGTGAAAATTGACAAGGTAATGCTATCGGAACCAACCGAGAATATGAATATGGAAAACCAGAAGTACATCAGAACAGATGCGCTCAAGGGTTTTAAGCCTGGCGATAAGGTGCTAATTTATTTTGTGAAGCATGAAAAAGGTTATGCTATCAAGCGTGACAACGTTAAGAAGATATCGGGTCCGGATGACGAGCTTGTTGGGTTAACACAAAGGTACATTAGTAATTCACAGAACCCAGAATCGTTTTTAAATGACCCGAAGGAATACAGGCTTTGGGGAAAGCATGATGTAGGTAATGCAAGCAGGCTAATGCAGGAACGCGAAGAGAAACAAAGCGTCAAATAGCAAATATCAAAAACCAAATAGCCGCCTCATTCTATCGTTTGATCGCTCTACAGTCAAAAATATTGATAACAGAAGGCATGAGCCCAACTGCCACAAAATATTATTATGAAAGCTAAAGTATGGATCCTTCGCTACCTTCCTCCTGACGGAGTAAGGCTTGGCGCTCAGGATTTGCATAGCTTAAACAACTAGCGTTTTTGCCAAGCGTGATTGTTAATTGTTAATTTATTATTAACGTAGCAAGTGTATTTTTTTAAAATAACGTGTATTTATAATAACAACATTGACAAAATTTGATTTTTTAGTTATTATGCAAAGCGAGACTGAGCTTTTTTATGTTAACAAGTTGTCAATAAGTGTTCATATCCTGTTAAAAATGTTCAAAACACTCTCCCCCGCTGACCATGCCAGAGAAAAGTTATTAACATTTTAATGTTAATAACACCCTAAAAGCAGGGTTAAGTTTATAAAAATCAAGCTTTTAATTTTTTTTAAAATTGTTAATTACTTTCCTGATTATTGAGATATTTATATAATTAAGGTGTTTATTTTAATCTTAATATTAAACTAACAGGGTTTACTCATTTAAAATAGAAACTTAACAGAAATTGAACGGACACGATATAAAACTTAACGACGAAAGATATTTTAATCCATCGGAAGATAAAGCTACCACCGAAGTCTTACCTCAAGCAGAGCAGATAATAGCCGCGCAATATCTAACTGAACAACAATTAACCGATAAGCAGCAACAGGATGCTTTCAATACATGGACACGCTTCCTGGATATTGTTAAGCTAAATGTATCCGAATTAAAGCTCAACACATGGTTTAAGCCCATAAAGCCGAAACAACTTGAAGGCAGCATATTAACAATATCGGTTCCAAGCCAGGATTATTATGAAATGATAATTTCCCGCTTTGGCGATATTGTAACGCGCGCCATAAGATCCATTTTGGGCGATGACGGAAAGATAATTTATGAAATAGACCTCCGCACAACATTTTCACAGGAGCCCGAGCTTATGGAGACTCCCCCGCTTACAAATAATCTTACACAGAATAACGCACAGTATAGTAATACACAGCAAAGATCGTTTGACCCTAACTTTTACAGGCCGGGCGGCAACCAACAGGTTAATCCAACGGTTGACCCAGCTTTCATGCAGAGATGTTTACTGAATCCTGAATACACGTTTGAAAATTTTGTAAAAGGTAAGAATAATGAGTTCGCAACTGCTGCGGCGATATCAATTGCAAATAAACCGGGAGCCCAGTACAATCCTTTAATGTTATATGGCGGTGTTGGCTTGGGCAAGACTCATTTAATGCAGGCAATAGGCAATCAAATAAAAGCCGCAAACCCAGAAATGAAAGTTATGTATGTATCGGGTCCAGAGTTTACAACAAATTTTGTGCAGAGCATCCGCATGAACAAGGCGCACGAGTTTGAAAGGTATTATAAGTCGCTTGATATGCTTATTGTTGATGATATACAGTTTTTGGAGGGCAAGGAAAGCACACAGGATTCATTCTTCCAGATATTTAATTCTTTATACCAGCTTAAGAAACAGATAGTGCTTTCATGTGATAAGCCGCCGCACCAGCTCGAAGGTCTTGAAGAACGCCTTATAACCCGCTTCCAGTGGGGGCTGACGGTTGATATACTTGCGCCCGATCTGGAAACAAGGATAGCTATACTAAACAAGAAATCAGAGAAGGAAGGCTTTGCCGTTCCGTACGATGTGCTTGAGTTCATAGCGTTAAACATTAAAGATAATATCCGTTCACTTGAAGGCTGTTTAAAGAGCCTTATCTTTGATGCTGAACTGACCCGCTCCCCCATCAACATCGACATGGCAAAGCGCAGTGTGCTTAAGTTTGGCGGGATAAAGAACCGTAAGCAGAACATTGATATCAGCACAATAATTGCAAGTGTTTCAAAATATTTTAATATTGATGAATCATTATTAAGGCTCAAATCAAAACAGCGGGAAATTGTACACGCAAGGCATACGGCAATGTATTTAAGCAAGGAATTAACCTCGTCATCACTACAGACAATCGGCTCACATTTTGGCGGAAGGAACCATGCAACAGTAATTCACGCATGCAAATGTATAGAAGAAGTTATTAACAAAGATTCCGGCTTCAAAGATAAACTCGAGCATATCAAGGAGATGTTGTTAACATAGAAATGTTAATACATTTAAAATTTATATAAGCTATCCACATTACAGGGATAGCTTTTCTTTTAATAATAAATACTGTCCGTTGATGTTAATAACTGCTGCGGTAATTAATATAGCTATAAACAAAAAAATGCAGTGTTTGTTTTAATTTCATTCAATATTTAAAGATAAGTTAGTAAATTTATACTTATCAACAGCACTACAACTATATCTGTTCTTATTTATATAATAAAGATTAAGTATAGTAATAGAGAGGTGAGATAGTGAGATAATTAAATAGTGAAGTGGAAAAATAATGAAATGGAGTATGTGTCATGCTAAATGAAGCGAAGTATTCATACTTTTATTAATTAATAAGATTGCTTCGTCGCTTCGCTCCT
>JAYTUN010000170.1:0-17912 GCA_043744495.1 Ignavibacteria bacterium | reverse complement strand
TGATTCAACAAAAAAAGCGTAATATTATCCATTTCTATCCTGTTTGCCCATTCCTTTATTGAATAACGAACTGATCATCATATCAACGCAAGATCTTCTCCATCTTCCTGCCCTTAGTAGAGACGACCCGGTGGGTCGTCTGCATAGGTTTTTGAGATAATCTCTCGGGGAGGGGTATTGCATTTAACAATTCCACATTAAAAGCTATAATTGCAATAATCAATTAAATTTAATTACTTACTTATATGGATCTTAAAAACGCAAAAGTCCTGGTTACAGGCGGAAGTCTGGGTATTGGTTACGCAGCTGCTAAATCATTAATAGATGCAGGCGCAAAAGTTGTGATTTGCGGCAGAGATAAAGCAAGACTTGAAAAAGCAGCTAAGGAACTTGGCACAATTCCTATACTTGCAGATGTCGCCAAAGAAAATGAAGTAATTGACCTCGTCAAGAAGACTATTGATACACTTGGAGGATACAATGTACTGATAAATAATGCCGCATATGGATATTTCAGTCCATTGACAGGTATTGATACCGCTAAGTTCAATGAACAGTTAATGACAAATATTACAGGCGCTATGGTTTGCGGACGTGAGTCAGCCAAATACTTTGTTGAAAAAAGCTATGGCAATATTGTGAATATTGCCTCAAGCGCAGGTACGGGAGGATTTGCAAACGGCTCACCTTACTGTGCAACTAAATTCGCGCTCAGAGGTATGAATGAATGCTGGCGCGCGGAGCTGAGAAAGCATAACATACGTGTAATGCTGGTTAACCCAAGTGAAGTGCAGACAAACTTCGGCATAAATGCCGGCGGTAAGCCGCGTGATTTTAATCCAACAAAGCTTGAAGGACTGCATATAGCTCATTTAATTAAATCAATGCTTGAAATGGATGATAAGGGCTTTATACCCGAAGCAGGCGTATGGGCTACAAATCCTGTGAATTGAACAATTAATTTGTTGTTGGTGACAACACCAACAAAGGGGAAAATTTTGATTTACATATGTGCTAAAACTGTATTTATCTTCTGCTTAAACATAAATAAAAACAATTATGGCAGCAATAATTATTGGAGTTATGCTATTTTTCTTATTCAGATTTTTCACAAAGTCTATCATAAATGATAATGATAAAATTCAATCTTTTGAAATTAGGATTTCAGTTACTTTAATAATTGGATTTATAGCTTTATTTGTTTTAACTGCTATAATAAATGACCCTTCAAAAGCAGGTTTCATAGCATTTATGATTTCACTTGGAGTGTATTTTGGCTTTAGGAATAATAAAAAAGTTACAAACCCAGATATTCCGATTAAGAATCAAGTTGAAAATCCTACAAATATTGACAGTCATAAAGAATCATCAAAAGCTGTTGAATATGATAATCAAATGTTAATAAATGAAAAATTAAATGAATCAACAATAACTACAACCATTGATGATATTGCTAAAATAGCCAAACCTACAAAAATCTCTTTTCTGCAGAAAATAAATATTTTTAAAACATTATCTCGTAAGGATAATGTTATCATAGGTATATTGATTATTTTTTCAATTGTTTTAGCTATAATGTACCTTAATAAGGATTATTGGATGACCATTTTTGTTAGCAAACAAAAAAATGAAGAAGTATCTAAAGAAAGGGAATTCAAGAGAACTAATTATAATGCTAAGATAAAATTTGAAAATAATAGGCTATACTTTAATATAGAAATTTTTAATAAATCATTTTACAGTAGACGGTATGAAACAAATATTGATATAATATTTGTTGATGTAAATGGCTATTCACTTGAAAAAGTAAGAATCAAAGCAAATGATTTGATTGATAATAGTAATACTTATTACTACAAAGATAATCTCCAATCTAAACCTGAAATATTTCTCAAAATTCATAATGTTGAAATTACATTTACCGAAAACCGTTTAAATCATTAAAAACTATAGAATTTGAAAAATTTTTGAGTTATTGCACCATTTGCCTTACAATTAGATTATATTTTTCTCTTTCTATACTTTTTCTTTATTTTGATTAAGTGCAAACATATTTTGAGTATTTATACTTATTTACAAACGGAAAATTTTAAAGTAATTTGTGTGTAATATTCAAAAAAAATTATTGGAAAGTAGAAAATAAATATGAAAATAATCAAAAGATTCTATGCTCACATTTCTTTTTTATGCCTCATACTTTTAGCTCTAACTGGAGCACATTATTCAACACCTATGCTCCCTAATGTTGAAATCGAATTTAAAGCCAAAGATAAAATTTACAACTCATACAGACCCGAACCCAAAATTGTACCCGTTCCGGTTAATCCTGAACTGATAAACATCTAATTTGGCGATTTTAATCAGTTGTAATTTGAAGGCACTTATATGCCTTCATTTTTCTTCATTATTCCTTGCTCTTTTAATTTTGTAACTACACGCGAATAAATAGTATGTCTGTTCTCAAACCAATCGCATGATTATTACTGTTTCATTTTCAAGATTTCTGTATTATATTTACTTGTCCCTTTGGGGAATAATCATTAATCAAATAAAAATTCTTGCCCCTTTGGGAAAAACATAATATTATGAAAAATTTCTTGCATTACTCAGTTTCTTTTTCACCCCGTTGGGGTTTACCCCTTTGGGGTATTTGCCTTATCGCTCTTTTTATTGCTTGCCCCTTTGGGGCTTGCAACTCCGATAATCCCGTAACCAATCCACCATCAAATCCAAATTCTGTTTCTTTACTCTATCCCTCTGATGATACAACAGTAATGGGAAGCGATCGTGATACCGTTCATTTTAACTGGGGCTATACAGGTACACCTTCAAAATTTATTTGGCAAATTGATACCTGTAATTATGTAAATCCTACATTCAACAATTTCCCAACCAAAAATTTCACCGTTCTTAATCTTTTAAATTTAAATCCCTGTGATACTTTAATCGCCGTTAATCATCTAGGTCATTCATTTGCTCTCAGGAGAGCATGGCGCGTTAAAGCTATCTTTGGTAGGGATACTATAATCTCACCATACCGCTTTATCCACGGAAGATAATTAAGCTCCCGGGCCGCTATTGCTAAGGGTCTCCCTTTCCTTCATTGTCAGCTAACTCATAGCTACCAATATACCTATTCTCCGATTTCAGATCACTCCGGATAGTCTATCTTAAAGTATGCAGCAATGCCAACATATACTTATAATGAAAATGCATAGTTTTGTTGATTAATTGGCAAATTTACAGAATAAGTAATACTTTGTAACGGGGTTGATATGGTTTCTTTAATGTCAACAAATGTCAACATTTTATCTGTTTAATCTAAAAGATTTCTGTAGTATATTTACTTGTCCCATTTGGGAAATAATCATCAACCAAATAAAAAATAAACCAAATATTATGAAAAATTCCATAATTTATCTTTTTCTTTTTTGCTTTTTTACTTTTGCCTTTTGCCTTAATTGCAACTCCGATAATCCCGTCACTAACACACCATCAAATCCAAATTCTGTTTCTTTACTCTATCCTTCTGATGATACATCAGTATCAGTATACTATAATGATACCGTTCATTTTAACTGGTCTTATACAGGTACACCTTTAAAATTTATTTGGCAAATTGATACCTGTAACTCTACAAACCCTACATTCAACAATTTCTACACCACTAGTCTACCCGTTTTTAATCTTTTAAATTTAAATCCCTGTGATACTCAAATCGCAGTTCTCCATACAGGTTATACATCTGCTCTCAGGAGAGCATGGCGCATTAAAGCTATCTTTGGTAGGGATACTATAATCTCACCATATCGCTTTATCCGCAGGTACTAAGCTCCCGGACCGTTCTGGCTAAGTGTCTCACGCTCCTTCATCGTCTGCTCCCGCAAAGCTACTAATTTGCTCTCTGCTGATTTCAGATCACTCCGGATAGTCTATCTTAAAGTATGCAGCAATGCCAACATATACTTATAATGAAAATGCATAGTTTTGTTGATTAATCTGGCAAAATGCAGCAATTGAACTTTCTGAAGCTAGTAAAATAATATTTGTAGGCTATTCTTTACCTCAAGCTGATTTTGAATTCAAACAATTATTATCAAGAATGATAAGGAGTAATGCATCTATTGAAGTTGTTTTAATTAAAAGGGATGATCCTGATTGCAACAATATTGGTCAAAGATATAACACAGCTGGATATCGATTTAAGAATTTTTTCAGTGGTAGGAAGATAAACATACTATACTGCGGGGTTGAAGAATATATCAATAATCTTTCCTAATTTTTACTTCTCTATCAAACTAATACTTTTCTTTCCATCCATAAGCACTTTCACAGGATTTGGTAAATGCAGGTGAATAAAATGCTCCGATATATTTTCTGGTGTAATGCTCTTAAGGTAATCCCAGTCAATGAAATCCCTTCCGTTTGACTGGTGTACTGTCAGGTACCCGATATTCATAGATGTAATATTATGGAAAAAGTGTGAGCCCAGTGAGGCATCCACTTTAAAATCCTCAAGGTCAGTTTCAACAATTATCTTTGCGTTACTTATCTGGGGCCATGTAACCGGTATTCCAAGCCAGCGGTCACGGGTCCCCCACCTGCCGGGTCCGATAAGAATGTAGTTCCTCTTTGCCAGCCTCATCATAACATTCAGCTTTTCAATTTCCTGTGCCATTTGCTGGGTAGCCGCTAATTGGAAAAGCTCTGGCGCAGCGTAAATAATATCGGTAATATTTTCAACCTTGCCATTACCCATGCCACGCTCAGTATATAGTAAAAGGTTATCTTTATCTATTTCATCGATATCTATCGAGAAAAATTCCGAGCTCCTTATAAGCGGTTTAAGCTGAAGTATATAAAATCCCGGATTATTTTCATCAAGATTTACCGCAAATTCAATTTCTACGGGCAGTCCCATTGAGCTTTCAATGATCTCCAACAGGCGGCTTAAAACTTTCGCGAATGGAAATAAGTCGTACTTTAATATTCCGGCAAAGTTTACAATCCTTGGTCCCAAATAATTTAACCCAACTTTAACTTTTTTATCCTGCGGGTCATATACAGAAACCAAGTCATCAAGCACACCCAGTTTTTCCGCATCCGACATTTCAATTCGCTTTAAGGTAATATCTTCACCCTGTGCAAGATTTGATATTCCCTTATCCATATCTATAGCATAAAAAAACGACTGTGTATCCTTTAACTGCGTTTCAGGATCTGTTATATCTACATTTGGATATTTTGGACAGAACCTGTAAGCTTTTTCAGCATCTATAACATACTTTCCAAGACCAACCGCAGCGATACAGATACCCTCTTCAGGCTTAAAGCGGCTTATAGGGTAAAAATTGTATGACTGTGCAACACCCGATATATGCGGAAAAAAAATGTTGTCATACCTAGTTCCTACAATTTCCTGCAATACAACAGCCATGCGTTCATCTTCTATCCTGTAATTAATAGCTTCAAAATAACTTAGTGCATGCTTTGAGTATATAGATGCATACACAAGCTTGATAGCATCTGTAAGATTTTTAAGCCTTTCATTCAGTGATTCATGGTTATTGGGAATTAAATAAGTCTGGTAAATCCCTGAAAATGATTCTGATATTGAGTCTTCAAACATTCCGGATGACCTGACAGCAAGCGGTGAAGTCATCTTATCAAGATAGACCCTGAGCCTTGATACAAGCTCTTCGGAAAGTTCTTTTGAAATGAAAATCTGTTTAACTTCATCATACGAACGATCAATATGAATACCGTTCAGGTCATAGCGGTTTATAAAATTATCATACTCCTCGGCTCCTATAATTGCCGTTTTAGGAATTTTTATTGAAACATTTTCAATCCCGCTGAACAGTTCTTTTGTCTGCAGCAGCGTATTTATAAATGCAATACCCCTGCCTTTTCCGCCAAATGAGCCGCCTGCTAATCTTAGAATAAGGTTGTCTTCTTCAAGAAACTTGGATCCAAAATCAACCACACCTCCTCTTGAAACAGTTGTTTCAATATTTTTGGTTACACGGATAATATAATCTCTGATAGCATCAGCATTGGCAAAATCGGTTACTTTTAATTCTTCAAGATGTTCTGCGATTTGTATTTCACCACGTGCCATCAGCCAGGCAGAAAAATGGTTTCTGCCGCCGTGATAGAGCACCGATTCTGATGGCACTTTTTTCAGAAGGTGTTTAAACTCCTCAATTGAATTAGCCCTGTTAATTTCATTTCCGGTTTTATCACGGAATATAAAATCACCAAAGCCAAGATTATTCAGAATAAATTCCGTCAGGTCTTCAGAAAGTGTTTCGGAATTTTTATTTATAAAAGTTGCATCATGAAGTATTGCTGTTTCGGCAAAAGCGCTCTCTGATGATTGCAGCAAAAAAGGGATATCGGAATCTGTTGTTTTAATCTTTAACAGAAGCTTAATTCCTGCTTCTTCGTTTATTTTTCCCTCGAATGGAAACTTTACATCTGATATTACACAAAGCATTGTGCTTTTGAACTTTTCATAAAGCTCAATTGCCTCTTCATAATTCACCGCTAGCAGTACTTTGGGCCTGGCGCGCATTCTAAGAATTTTCTTCACACCGTCAAGGTTATCACGCGTTATCAGTCTTTGAGTCTGCTTAATAATTTCGCTATATAATATCGGCAGGTAACGGGAGTAATAGCGAATGGAATTTTCAACCAGCAGGATCACCCTGACTAAACCAACCTGTGTATCGTTATCACAATTCTTCTTATCTTCAAAATATTTAATAATAGCCAGGAAGATCTTTGTATCCCTGTTCCACACAAATACCCTTTCAAAAATATCAATCTTATCGCGCACCTGGTTAACAAATGCAATATCGCTGTTATCATACAACAGCAAAAATATAGGCAGGTTTGGTTTAATTTTCTTGATCTTATCGGCAAGCTCAATTGGTGTAAGGTTTTGCGTCCTCATTGTTATAATGGCAAAGTCAAAATATTTCTGTTCAAGCAGCTGCTCTGCTTCTTTTTCATCAGATGCATTTGTTATCCTTGGCACGTTTGATAGGTCAAGTCCGTAATACTCACCGAATATTTTTTCGTTAAGCTTTTCTTCCTCTTCGAGGATAAATGCATCGTAAAGTGATGTTATCAGGAGTATTTCCCTTACGTGATATTGCGCAAGGTCGTGATAAATCTCGTTATCACTTTTATGTTTCTTGAATATTGATTTTAGTTCTTCCTGCAGCATTGTTTTAGAATTATTGGTTACTAAAAATTTTATTTATTCAAGTTGACCGACATTGATACCGAAACCGTCCCGAGCGCTCGGGACGGTTAATTAACTGCGTTATTTCATCAATCCCACGACTGAAGTCGTGGGCTACTAATCATATATGATTATGTTCGGAGAATGCTTTGCGTAATATAGCTATTAAAACGGTCAACTTGAGTTATTTATATATCAGAATTTCTTTTCTTTTATCGTTGAAACTATTTAAACCATCCATCCATTCAGCTTCTATTTCATCGGGAGTGTTTCCTTTAATTATCATTTTCCTTAATTTATCTGTACCTGCTAACTTATCAATAAAATTATCCTTGTTGAACTTAAACTCCGGACAATTTTTGTATAAAGCAATTAATATTGCCACTCCGCATTTAACCGGGCGGAACTTATTCTTATCAGTTACGTTAATATATATCCCGTTACACTCCTGGTTAAAAAACTTTGGAGGGTATGCTGAAATTTTTTCGCTTGGTGTGAAATTAACCGGCTCAAATACCACACCTTCAAATTTATAAGAATTAAGTTCATCTGCAATAATTTGCGAATTAACCCAGGGAGCGCCAAAGTATTCAAACGGTTTTGTTGTTCCCCTGCCTTCTGAAACATTTGTCCCTTCAAGTAAACAATTTGCAAGATAGCAAATTGCCGTTGTAGGGTAGAACATACTGGGTGATGGTTTAACCCACGAGAGGTTAAGCGAAGTATATTCAGTTGCTCTTGTGTATCCATCCATTGATATTACATTAAGTAATGCCGAACCTGAAAATACCTGTGCATTCAGATATGATGCAAGCTCTCCGCATGTCAATCCATATGCCAGTGGTGTTGGTATCTTCCCTACAAATGAAGAATAACTGCCATCCAGCATAAATCCGTCTATGTAATTTGCGTTAGTTACCATTGGTCTATCACAAACCCATATAGGCTTATTATTTTCCTGTGCCGCCTCAATTGCGTAATATAAAGTAGATGTGTATGTATAGAACCTAGCCCCCACATCCTGAATATCATATATCAGTATATCAACATCAGCAAGATCACTTTGAGATGGCTTTACTTTACCGTTATATAAAGAAATGATAAGGATACCTGTTTTTTCATCAATTTCAGCATAATTTTCATCTCCTCTAATACCATGCTCGGGAGTAAAAATCTTAACAACATTAACACCTTTGCTTACCAGCGCATCTATAATATGCGTGCCCTCAGGCAGTATTCCGGTTTGATTTGTGAGAACTGCAATTCGTTTTTCCTTAAATTCATTAGCTTTTTCCAGCATAACTTCATTCCCAAGTCGGAATTTATTATCGGCTACTTTTGAAATTTCGCTATGGCAGTTTAAATTTGTCATCAATAAGACCAGTACCGCAATAGACTTATAAATTTGTATGTACATTTAATTTATTATAGCTTTCATTAAAAAACTTCAATATCTTGAAAATAATATTAGACTTTTGTGGTTTGCTAATCACAATCATCTCTCAAATCCTGACTACAAAAGTCTTAACATTCATGATAAACTACGAAATTTTTAATTAAAATATATCTACGAAAATAATATTAGACTTTTGTAGTCTTATCATTTACATCTTCTAATAATAACAGACGTTAATTAAACAAATAATCTCTTTCTTTCAAAAAGCCATTGTATATCTTATGGAAATCCTTAAAATTATCTATTCCTCTGAACCAATTTATTACTTCAGGTTTATCAATCTTCAAAATATCAACTTCATCTTTCAAAAACAACTTATATGAGCTATAAGACCAATCTTCTGCTTCGTTAACAAGTCCCGCTCGAACTGGATTCATGTGAATATAAGCCACAATATTATTTAAATAAGCATTATCGGTTATGAGTTTTCTTTTAAACTTATACTGAAAAAGACTTCCAGCTCGAATATATGTTTTATTAATAGTTTTTGAATATGAGATAAAGAAATCTCTGAATGATTTTTCAAGAGGTGATAATTTTGCTGTAACCAACTTTTTGGATTCATTATCTGTCTGCACTTTAAGTTCATTCACTTTAAGCAAAAAATGAAAGTGGTTTGGCATAAGACAATATGCATAAACAGTAATTTGTTCTTTCAGGTAAAATCTGAATCTGCTTAGAAAAAATTGATAGTTATCCTCCTCGAAAAATATACTTTCTCTGTTATTTCCCCTATTATATATGTGATAAATTTGATTTTCTAACATTATTCTAATAATAAAACTACAAAAGTCTCGAGATTAAATAATAATTAGTCTTTACTGAAAATTCATCTTACAATTTATACTTGCTTATAGACTTTTGTAGTTTATGTATAAATATATAGTTTATTCATTTTATCTTCACAACCCTTTTCTTCTTTATAGATTCATCAATCGCTTTGGCAACAATTAAATCTTCAAGAGCAATATGAGTATTACTTTCCGGTTTTACGTTATTTATTACAGTATTGTAAAATGATAACCACTGCCCGCCTGAGCCAGGATGCAATGCCTCATCTTTATATTCATCATAAAATACCAGGTTCTTTTCCGATGGCGGGTACGACATTGGATATTTCCATACAACAGGATATTTTTTATCATCTTTGAATAAATATATGATCGATGGATTTCCCTTCCATTTCTTTTTGGAATTAGTATATGGTGCAGCAAACGTTTCAAAATGCGCAACTATCTTTGCTTTTTCAAGCTGTATTACCCAGCGTGATTCCCTTGCATGCGGGCTCACATAAGAAACAGTAAGTGAAGCTTTCACTCCGTTTTTATATTTTATCAGCGCCATAAGGTTATCGTTAGATTCACCCTTGAGTAATACTTCATTGCTGAATGAGCGTACCTTTTTGTATTTTTTCGGATTGATAAGGTACTGTCCCCCCATTGCTGCAACTTCTATTGGTGTTGAGCCTGCAAAGTGGTTAAACAAATTTATCTGATGAACTGCTTTATCATGAATTATTGCATCTCCACAAATTGCTGTATTGTTGTATCTCCACAATGCAGGGTCAAAAGGTCTGGTTTCAAGCCAGTTCATCCATAAAACCCTTCCATACTTTCCTGAGCCAATGATATTATTAAGCTCACGGTAAAATGAGCTGTATCTTAGCACCATCCCTACCTGGCAGAATTTTTTATATTTATTTTCGTATGCAATGATCTTCTGAACATCTTTCGGCTCAACAGCCGCAGGCTTTTCAAGAAATACATGCCTGCCCTGCGCAAGAGCTTTTAACGTATATTGCACATGAGAAGATGTTGGGGTAAGAACAGCAACAGCATCAATATTGGGATTTAAAAATATTTCGGAAGGGTCATCGGCAATTTCAATAACAATATTTTTTCCTATTATTTTTTTTGTAAGATTAAGGGCTTTTTTACTTTCATCATATACTGAAATGATGTTGAACATATCATAATTCTTCAAAAGAGCCGGGAGGTGCATCAGTCTGAATACTGACCCGCAGCCAATAATGCCGAGATTTACTCTTTTTTTCACATATAAATTTATGAATAAAACTATTAAAATAACACAGACTACGAAAGCCTGTTCTATATTATTCTCGCATTGATAAAACTATTATCTCATCGTAATCCGAAGGATTCTGCGAATAAAACTACAAAAGTCTCGAGAACATACTATAACTTTGCTATTCTTAACAATAATTCTTCAATTAAAATTTGCTTTTAGACTTTTGTAGTATATTAATCACTATTCTCTCTCAAACCCTAACTACAAAAGTCTCGAGAACATATAATAACTTTGCTATCCTTAACAATCATACTTCAATTAAAATTTGATTTTAGACTTTTGTAGTATGCTAATCATTATCCTCTCTCAAACCCTAACTACAAAAGTCTTGAGAACATATATTAACTTTGCTATTCTTAACAATCATTCTTCAATTAAAATTTGCTTTTAGACTTTTGTAGTATATTACGCCTCATAATCCACCTTAATTAAAACTACAAATAAATGACAAACCGGCTGTCTGTTTTTCAACAAGCAACCGGCTTTAACCAATCTTTTATTCGTAAAGGTAAACACTCATTCTTCGTAAGAGTTCATCAATTCTAGCATAAGAGTAAGTTTTGAAAATCATAAGGGTAGATCTAATTAACTATTTTATATATCAGCTATTCATTCTCTCTATACAAACATAACACATTAAACCCCTGCAGAAATATAGTTATATGTATGAAACGAATGTAGTATTTTTAATTACATTCTGATATAAAATAAAACTTGAATATTTTTGAATTTTAAACGTTTTTTGAGTATTTTTGACTGAAGGAGTTACACACAATGGAAAAATCACCTGTTCACTGTATGAGTATTTTAAACTATTTAAGCAAAAAGTCTATTTATATTTCTTTGCTTTTCACAGTTTTTTCGTTGCTATCAGGATGTGAATATTTTTTTCCCTCTTTAAACAGAGATAAAATTAGCGTCGAGGATGCTGCTAACTTCCTGAATAAACATAAGGGCGATCCTGAAGTTATTTTGCTTGATATAAGGACAAAACGGGAATACGATTCACTCAACATAGAAAATTCTGTCCATCTCGATTTTTCGATGACTGATTTCCCTGATATGATAGATAAGCTTGATAAAAATAAACGTTATATAATTATTGACCAAAACGGCAAAAGAAGTCCTATGGCTTTTGAACTTATGAAAGAACAGAAATTTCCAAAAGTACACTATATTACGGGGGGAATTAACGAATGGGTCAAAGCTGCCTACCCAGTAAAAAATGATTAAAAACTCATATATCTATTGTTCTTAAACAGATGTTTCTGCCAGAGATTCAATTCAATAAATATCACTAATTTTTACAATGTATATAAATTATAAAAGAGTTAAATTTGTATTACATAAAAGCAAAAGTCAATAATTCCTTTGAAAACCTTTTAAATTTGAAGATTTCTAAATTAAATAATATAAATACAAGAATAAGATGAGTGATAAAATTTTCAATGCCTACCAGATGGCACAGTCACAGTTTGATAAAGTAGCAAATATCCTGTCATTGGATGAAGCAACAAGACAGATTTTACGTGAGCCGTTACGCGAATATCATTTCAGCATTCCTGTAAAAATGGATGATGGCACAACTAAAATATTTAAAGGTTTCCGTGTACAGCATAATGACGCATTTGGTCCTTCAAAAGGCGGCATAAGGTTTCACCCGATGGAAACAATTGATACAGTCCGCGCGCTTGCAATGTGGATGACATGGAAGTGCGCAGTTGTAGGTATTCCGCTCGGCGGCGGTAAAGGCGGAGTAATTTGCGACCCGCATAATTTGAGTATGAGAGAACAGGAACAGATCTGCCGCGGTTGGGTAAGACAGCTTGCTAAAAATGTTGGACCAATTAATGACGTTCCCGCACCCGATGTTATGACAAATGCGCAGCACATGCTTTGGATGCTTGATGAATTTGAAGTCATACACGGCGGCAAATATCCCGGATTCATAACAGGTAAACCGGTTGGAATGGGAGGTTCGCTCGGCAGAACAGAAGCTACCGGTTATGGTGTAATTTACACACTCCGCGAAGCATTAAAGAAAAAAGGAATGAAAATTGAAGAAACTACTGCTGCCTTCCAGGGTTTTGGCAATGTTTCACAATATGCATTACAATTATATACACAGCTTGGCGGAAAAGTTCTTTGCGTTTCCTGCTGGGATCAGAAGGACCAGACTTCATATACATTCAAAAGGGATTCAGGAATTAGTTTTGATGAACTGATGAGTATTACAGATAAATTCGGCGGAATTGATAAAATCGAATCTGTGAAATTAGGATATGAAATATTAAACGGTGATGTATGGATAGAGCAAAAAGTTGATATACTTATTCCTGCAGCGCTTGAAAACCAGGTAAGAGCTGATAACGCAGTAAAGATAGCTGATACTGTCAAAATTATAGCCGAAGGCGCTAACGGTCCAACAACACCCGAGGCTGATAAAATATTTATTGATAGAGGAATTTTCGTTATTCCTGATTTCCTTGCAAATGCAGGTGGTGTTACATGCAGCTATTTTGAACAGGTGCAATCTAACATGAATTACTTCTGGACAAAAGAGGAAGTACTTACAAAGCTTGATAACATTATGTCAGCTGCTTTTGATTCTGTTTACAATACAGCTATAAAAAATAAACTTTATATGAGAGATGCGGCTTATGTAATTTCAATTTCAAGAGTTGCACAGGCTTGTAAGGATAGAGGCTGGATATAGAAGTAATAATATCTATTAAAAATAGCCGTGGCTTAAACACGGCTATGTTTTTTTATACCATTTTATCTTAAATTTTCATGTGTAATAGGGTTTTA
Source organism: Ignavibacteria bacterium (assembly GCA_043744495.1). Taxonomy (GTDB): domain Bacteria; phylum Bacteroidota; class Ignavibacteria; order Tepidaquicellales; family OLB5; genus OLB5. The sequence continues at coordinate 4,305 of JAYTUN010000170.1, read as the reverse complement.
CTTCCAGACAATTAATAAATTTATCAATTTATAATGAACGAAAAAACACAGCCAATTGAACATCTTGTTAAAGAACTTGAAGAAAGAGCCAAGGAATTAAGCTGCATATACAGAATTGAAGATACTCTTAACAATTCACAAATTACTCTTGATGAAGCTTTCAAAATGGTTGTTGATACTATTCCTTCCGGCTGGCAGTTCCCCGATATTACCAGAGTAAAACTTGACTATAAAGGCAGGGTTTTCGTAAATGAAGAATTTACCGAATCCCAGTGGTTCCAGAAAACCGAAATAAAAGTCAATGAAGAAGTAGTAGGTTACATCTGTGTTTTCTATATTAAGCCCGTCAGGCAATATGATGAAGGTCCTTTTTTAAAAGAAGAAAGAAAGTTACTGAATACAATTTCAGAAAGACTGGGACACTTCATACTTCATAAAGATACTTTTGCATTTATAACAGAGCTTCAGGAAATAAGGGATATTTCTTCGGGTAACATAGAGCACAAATGGCAGGTTGTGCTTGATATGCTGCGGAAAACCGATAAGCCGCTTTTCAACACCATAATCAGGAAGCTGCTTCATAACTTGTGCTGGCAGGAAATAAAAGAAGCCGAGCAGCTTCTTAAAGATGCAGGCATTGAACAAAATTCAGATAATAATGTTGATAATGAAATAATTTTTGATGAGAATAAGCCGCTAAAGAAAAAATCACTTGATAACAACGAGTTTGTTGAATCTGTAATAAAGCTTGCAGATGAAAATCTTAGAGACGATGAAATTTTAAATAAGCTGCAAAAATGGATATATGAAGATAAATGCAGCGGACTTGTTAAAGCTGTTGAAACAATGGAATCATCACTAAACGAAATTTCCGAAGCCCTTAGAAAATACTATCCCCTGCTTTCAAACGGTGAGCTATCCCCATCAATTGAAAAAGGACTGAAAGTTTCACTCATAAGAAGATTTTTCACTGACCAGACTGAATATATTTCTATTGCAAAAGAATTTGTAGAAATCAGCGATTTCTATGAGCTGACTGAAAAAATCATTCTCCCATCCAAGAGCTATGGAAAGCTTGGCGGCAAATCAGCAGGTATGTTCCTCGCATCAAAAATTATTGCCAAAAGAGCTAAGACATCAGATAAATTTAAAAATATAAAAATACCAAAAACATGGTATATCCCTTCTGACGGTATCATGCACTTTTTGCATTACAATGAGCTTGAAGAAGTTATCGAGCAGAAGTACAAAGAAATTGAAGAGATAAGAAGAGAATACCCTCACATAGTTCAGATATTTAAGAATTCAGATTTCACTTCGGAGTTTATAAATGGTGTTTCAATAGCGCTTGATGATTTTGGTGATTGTCCGTTGGTTGTAAGAAGCTCAAGCCTGCTTGAAGACCAGTTTGGCGCAGCATTTTCAGGCAAATATAAAAGTCTGTTTATTGCTAACCAGGGGAAAAAAAGCGAAAGATTGTATGCGCTGCTTGACGCTATATCCGAAGTTTATGCGTCAACATTTGGTCCGGACCCTATTGAATACCGAGCCGAAAGAGGTCTGCTAGATTTCCACGAGGAAATGGGTATTATGATACAGGAAGTTGTAGGCACAAAGATTGGTAAATACTATATGCCTGCTTATGCCGGTGTTGCTTTCAGTAACAATGAGTTCCGCTGGTCACCAAGAATTAAGCGCGATGACGGATTGATAAGGCTCGTCCCGGGACTCGGCACCCGTGCTGTTGATAGGTTTGGTGATGATTACCCCATTCTGCTGGCGCCTGGACAGCCTAACCTAAGAGTAAATGTTTCATTTCTTGAAAAGCGAAAATACACACCGCAAAACATTGATGTAATTGATCTGGAAACCAATGAGTTTGAGACACACAAAATAAGTAACATTATCAAAGAAACTGGAACTGAATATCCCGGAATAAAGAATATGATATCAATTGTTAAACATGATCATATAACCCAGCCAATTGGGTTAAGTACAGATTATGAAAATGATGATATCATAGTAACGTTCGAAGGATTAATATCCAATGGTACTTTTGTACAGCAGATAAAATTTCTTCTTGATACACTTCAGGAAGGTATGCGCAGTCCGGTTGATATTGAGTTTGCTTCAAACGGTACAGATTTTTATATTCTGCAATGCAGGTCGCAGACTAAATCAAAAGAAATTCAGCCCGATCCAATTCCAAGAGATATACCACGTAAAAATATTATCTTTAATGCAACTAAATATGTTTCAAACGGGAAGGTACCCGAAATTTCGCATATTGTTTATGTTGATCCCGAAAGCTACAATAATATTTCATCACGCGAAGAGCTTGTAGAAGTTGGTAGAGCTGTAAGCAAGCTTAACAAGTTACTGCCCAAGAGAAAGTTTATACTAATGGGACCCGGTAGATGGGGCAGCCGCGGCGATATTAAACTGGGCGTTAATGTCACATATTCTGATATTAATAATACCACGATGTTAATAGAAATTGCCAAGCAGATGGGGAATTACAAACCTGATCTTTCCTTCGGCACGCACTTTTTCCAGGATCTTGTCGAGGCATCAATAAGGTATCTTCCTTTATATCCTGATGAAGAGGATATTATCTTTAATGAACCTTTCTTCCGCAAATCCGAAAATATGATTGAACATCTTGCGCCTGAATTTAAACATCTTGAAGATACTATAAAGGTAATTGATGTTGCTCATGCAACAGGCGGTAATATACTGCGTGTTTTGATAAATGCCGAGCTTGAAGAGGCTATAGCATTTATCAGCGAGCCAATGACTAATAAGCTCACATCACTTTATACATCTGAGTATGTTGAGTGGCAGCCCAGTAATTACTGGCAATGGCGTTATAAGATGGCTGAACGAATGGCTTCACTCATTCCAGCCGAAGAATTTGGGGTTATAGGATTTTATATTTTCGGAAGCTCTAAAAATGCAAATGCTGGACCAGCAAGTGATATTGATCTGTTAATTCACATTGATTATAAAAAAGCAAATATTGAAAAGCTGAATCTTTGGTTTGCAGGATGGAGCCAGTGTTTAAGTGAGCTTAATTACCTTAAAACAGGCTACCATTCAGAAGGGCTTTTGGATCTGCATTACGTTACAGATGAAGATATTCAAAAGCGAACAAGCTTTGCAAGCAAAATTGGAGCTATAACTGATCCGGCTAAACAGCTTAAGATAGGAAAGTAATTTTAATCCTGAGCGACCTGCCTATTCAGGCAGGAGCGAAGGATCCAATCATAAGAATCAAAACATAAATCAGCCACAAAGACACAAAGGATTATTTGCCTGCCTTACTTTTCACCCGAATGCTTAGTTTGGGAGCGTACATTATACATCATATCAACACCCTCTTTGCATCACCCGGATTTGCCGTATCAAATTCTATCAAAGCAAGCTCATGACCAGAATGTGAAGCTGAATAGCTGTAAGTCTCCCCTATTTTATCCTGCCAGTTACCTGTAATTTCAGTTGACTCATGGATATGTCCATGCATAGTAATCAGCGGCTGATACTTTTCAATAAATCTTCTTATCGCAATACTCCCCACGCTGATAATTTCATTCATTCCATTTATATTCTTACCTATCATTTTATCAAGATTAGTTTCATAGGGTGGTGAGTGAAATAAAATTATCGTTTTATTAAAATCATTTATTTCATTAGAAAGCTCTTCCAAGTCATTTTTAATTGATGAGTGTTTTATGATATTTAAAGGAATTTCTACGGTTCTCATTCCTTCTTCAGGTGATACTGTCCCTCTTGGCACAAATTGTGATATATCATATTTTTCCCCGTCCTTAAGTAAAAACGGAGTTGGGGGAATATAAGGATAGCCTGTAACAGAATAACCTTCTTTATTAACTGTAATTGAATTAATAAAATGTATCAATCCATTATCCTCTAATTTTGCAAAATATTCACATGAAATGGCTGCATCATCATTGCCCGTGATCAGATAAATATCAGGATAATTAATTCCCATAACATCTTTAAGATCAGTAAGCAAAGGTTTAAGAAAATCTTTGATGAATTCAATTGAATTTGTCACATAATAATTGGGCAGCACATCTCCGCCAATAAATACAGCATCAGGTATATTTTGTTTTAAATAGCTGCAAAGCTTAATATACTTTGTTTCATTGCCATGAAGATCACTTACAAAAATTGCTTTCATATTACAAATTTAAAGGGATAAATATTAATGTAATATTCAAAATTGAATACAAAAAGCCTGAAACTAACTTCTAATTTATTTAACTTGTCTATAAAATCAAT
>JAYTUN010000169.1:0-18017 GCA_043744495.1 Ignavibacteria bacterium | reverse complement strand
TTGTTGTTCTAATTGCAATATCAAGCAAGCCATTGCCATCCACATCGCCTGATGAAATAGTACAAATAGAGCCATTGATCAACTTTGGAAAACCCGATAAGTGATTTCCATCACTTTTTATGACATGAAGGAAATGACCTGAACTTCTTTCAGTTACAAATATTATTTCTTTTTGACCGTCTTTTTCCAAATCTGTTATTAAAGGAATACTACTATTTAAAGCAGGTCTTCCTGCATTATCTATAATTTTTGGAAAGCCTGGGTAATAAACAGGTGTTTGGCAAAATAAAGAACCTGTTAAATATGTTAACACTATTAGAATTTTTTTCATTTGATTTACAAAGCTTTTCTTTGTGACTTTGAGCTTTTGTGTCTGGTTTTAATTAAAAACATAAAACATACTCTAATGCTCAAAGTTTTTATTTAAAGATTTATTGAATACAATTTATTCATAAATGAAAGATCAATTGAAATAAGACCTGACAGGTCAAAACGTACCTGTCAGGTTAATCACTTCTAGTTTAATAATTAGGACCTAATGATAAAGTTACAGTTTCATCTACGGTGTGATAATGACCCAGCAAGTACACTTTTTGTCCATCGTTAGGTTTTGGCGGATAATATACTTTAATATCATAAGTACCGGCGGGTGCTGTTTGAAGTGCTATCCCATTAACACCTGTTAAAATATTATAAAGCCTTACCCCGTCTTTCCAATACTCAACTTGAGCACCAACCTGCACTTGCGTGCTTAAATGCTTTAGCACTTTTACGTTAAATTGAAGTAATGCGTCCTGCGCATTTACCGACTTTGTCATAAATAATGCTGAGAGCATAAGTATGAATAATGCAGTTACAAAGATTTTTGTTTTCATTTTAATTCTTTCTTTAAATTTATAAAATATTTAGTTAAAAAAAAATGGTAAAACTAACTTTTATTAATTTCTCTATGTCGGTGCTTTTTTCATACAAACCTCCTTTGGCTTATCAAATTGAATAAACCAAAATCGTTTTTTTTTTTTTTGAAAAACAAGGCTTTTTTGCAGTGTTCTGTTTGAATAAATTGCAAACATAGAATTAACAGTAAATAAAAATGTTGACCTGAGCGGCTCTGCGATATACTCAACCTGCGAACCCTGCCCAATGTGCTTTACTGCAATTCACTGGGCAAGGATTGATAAAATTTTCTATGGCGCTGATATTGCTGATGCTGAGAGATTTGGCTTTAATGAACTTAAAGTAACAAATATTATGTTAAAGGAATTGGGACTAAGTAATGTGCAAATTATTGGCGACTTTATGAAAAAAGAATGTGTGGAAGTATTTGAATACTGGGCATCAAAAAAGGATAAAAGGGTCTATTGATCAGTTAAAACGATGATGAAAATCAGCTTGTTTTTTCATTAATTCAGCAAAAATAGCGTTTTACGTTAATGGAAATAGCCTGTTTATTAAGTTGATTTTCTATTAGAATTCATATAAATTTGTTTAAAATATATACCAATAAATGAAAAAAGTCTTTTTAACATTAGTGTTTATTGTTACAACTACTTCAGTTTTTTCACAATTCACTTTTGAAAGAATATCTCCTGTGCAAATTGTTGGTGATTCTTCAGGAGGAAGATATGAGATTAAAAGCATCGCCCTATTAAAAGTACAAACTGGTTCACATAGTATCAGATTAATAAGGACAATAAATAATCTTACATCAGGCTGGAGAAACACAGGAACATCATTGTGTAATTATGTTTCATGTTACGATACTTCTGTAAGCCAAATAACAGAAACATATTCGTCATCAAATGCAGATGATACGATTTGGGTATATTTCTATTTATTTGACGGAAACCTTCAGTATTACAGCGGAGCAGGACATGTAAGATTAAGAGCAGAATTGGTTTCTAATCCTTCATTTTTTATTGAACAGGATTTTAGAGCATGTACACCAAATGCTATAGGTATCACACTAATAAGCAGCATTGTTAAAGAATTCAACTTATCTCAGAACTATCCAAATCCATTCAATCCAACAACAAAGATAAATTTTTCTATTCCTAATAGCGATTATGTATCTTTAAGAGTATATGATATGCTTGGACGTGAAGTAAAAGTATTGGTAAACGAAAACCTGACAGCAGGCGAATATCAGGCTGATTTCAATGCAAAAGGACTTTCAAGCGGTATGTATTATTACAGCTTAAGAGCAGGTGAATATGTTGATGTGAAGAAAATGGTTTTAGTGAAATAAATTTGTAAGATTCATCAGATTTGTAAGATTTATCAGATTAAAGATTTAAAAGATAAAATTGTAAATGAATTCCCGTTTACGCGGGGATAAAAGAAAATATGTCAGAAATACAGCAGGTAAGAAGTAAAGATCTCTCAATATTAGAGAAGACATATATACCTCAGATAGTTGGTGGTTTATGGTTAACGTTCAGGCAAATGTTCAAGCCTAAGTTTACAAGGCAGTACCCTGAAGAGATATGGACACCACCTACTGCATTCAGAGGCAGGCCGGTACTTGTTCAGGCGGATAACGGAATTGAAAGGTGTGTTGCTTGCGGGCTGTGCTCAAGAGTATGTCCGGCGCTAGCAATTGAAGTACAGGCTAACGAAGTACCAACACAGGATAAGGAAAGATACCCGGAAAAATTTGAGATAAATATGTTAAGATGTATATTCTGCGGATTTTGCGAAGAAGTTTGCCCAGAAGAGGCAATTGTAATGAGCGACGAATATATTATGACGTTTACATCCCAGGAAGAGGCAATATTTGGAAAAGATAAACTTCTAATGAGCGAACGCCGCTTAAAGAAACGCCTTGAATTTTTACACGAGAATGTATGAGTAAAACAATACTAATTTCAGCTTTCTTAACATTATTCATTTTCAGCTTTAAAACAACATCAGCTGATAATTCACAATTATCATTAACCGCAGGCAATGAAAATGAATATACTATTCCGCCTGATTCAACAGATGCCCTCACAGTGTTTTCAGCCAAGATAAAAGACAAGACTGTTTATATTAACTGGAGGATAATGAATCCAAAAAATATCTCTTATTTTGAGGTATCCAGACTTGATCCTAAAAAAAAGGAATACAAAAAACTTAACGATAACAGGATAACCAAAGATGATTTCTTTGAAAAGTCTGCAAATACTGATAATAGCCTGATATATATGTATGATTTTGAAGATGAACCTGAAAGAGATGGAGTTTATTACTACAAGTTAAAAGGATTCAACCAATATGGACAAATTATTTTTGAAGCAGATGAAATAAAAATTGGTATCACAGGTATTAAGAATTTTAAGGTTGAACAGAACACACCAAATCCGTTCAATCCCACGACAAATATAACATACGAGCTTTTTGAGGCATCATATATAAAGTTAAAAGTGTTTGACCTTATTGGCAAGGAAATTGCTACTCTGGTTGATGCAAGCCAGACAAAAGGGACATATACTGTTACATTTGACGCTTCAAAATATGCCAATCTGACAAGCGGAATATATTTCTACAAGCTTGAAACGGGAAAGTATTCAGAAGTGAAGAAAATGATCTTGACTAAGTAAAGGTTTTTTAATTGGATTATTTAAACCTGGCTCGTTAACATAGTGCCGGGTTTTTTATTGTTATTAATCAGGACTACTTCCTTCGCTTCGCTCAGTAAGTTAAACCGCTTATTTTACAAATATCATCTTTTTTGTTTCAGAATATCCTTCAGTATGCAGTCTATAATAATACACACCGCTCGGATAATTTAGTGAGTTCCAGTCAACTTCATAGCTTCCGGGTTTCAATTGTTCATTAACAAGACTAGCAACCTCTCTGCCAAGCAAATCATACACAGCAAGCTTTACAAATGAAAATTTCGGCAAGCCAAATCTAATATTTGTCTCAGGATTAAAAGGATTTGGGTAGTTTTGATATAATTTAAACTCACTTGGCACTTCGTTAGAGATGGGGTTTATCCATGTCATTCCGCCGTTTGAGGTGTAGAGTATCATACCGTTAAAGCCAACTATCCAGCCTGTATAAGCATTTACAAAATTTACTCCTTGTAGTGGATTTGTAGTGTGTGGAGGAGGAATAGGCTGTGAAAACCAATTGTTTCCTCCGTTTGTTGTTCTCCATATTCTTGCAAACCCAACAACTGTACCAGTATTAACATCAGTAAAAGAAACCCCATATAAAGAATACAAATCATTTGTAGGAATATAAATCCAGTTTGCACCGCCGTTAATTGTTTTTATAACTATACCATTGTTTCCGCATGCGTAACCAGTTTGCGTATTTACAAATTTTACGCTATATAAAGAGCTATCTCCAAATTGAACAGGTAATCCCATAATTCTTTGTGTCCAATTTACACCCCCATTGGTTGTTGTGAGAATTAATCCATTTGGTCCAACAACTGTTCCTATATCTTCAGATATAAAGTAAAGTCCTCCTACCTGTGTAGTGCTCATTCTTATCCAGCTTACTCCGCCATCAGCTGAACGAATAATACCCGCGCTTCCAACAGCGTATGCCCTATTAGAAGTTACAAATTGTACGTTTCTCAAACCACTCCCTAAATAAGTTCTTGTAATCCAGGAATTCCCGCCATTGTAAGTTTCTATAATTAAGCCAGGCGGTCCCACAGCAAGCCCCGTATCTGAATTGATAAAAGAAATACCTCCATAATCATTACTCACAGGAGGAGTTATTGTTGACCAATTTAATCCGCCATTTGTCGTTTTTCTTATAGTTGCTAAATCACCAACAACGAAACCTGTACTTGCATCAATCATACAAATTCCAAGTAAGTGGTTTGAGGTATTACTTTGCTGCGAAACCCATTGGGGATAGCATACAATATTAAAAACTACTAATGATAAAATAACTCTAATGAATAGTTTCACGGCATTTCCTCGACAATTACATTATCAAAATATGCGCTTTGATTATTATCTACCTGCAGTTTTACCATTACCTGTACCATAATATCTGCATTATTTGAAAGGGTAAATGAACCCTCTGCTGATAATTCCAGCCAGTCAGTTCCACTAATAGGATAAGTTGCGGTAAGGAATTCTATATCAGGCTTGTTATTTACATCTAGTGTTTCGAGTCGTATTGAAATGGATTTAGAGGAAAGTACTCCGTTATCCGGCTTTGCAAAGCATTTGATCCTGTAAGGTCGGTTGGTGCGGACTGGAATGTATTTTTGACTTAAATATGATAATCCGCTATTATTACTGGCATCAATTTTCACACAATTACTGCTGTCATATCCCGGACTTGCTATTGAAAATTGCCCGTTTCCTTTTTGCTCCCATCCTGAAAGACTGCCAAGCTCAAAGTCAGAATTATCCAACAAAAATGCCTGCGGCTGGAAATCGATGCTTAGTATTTCGAATACATTCTTTGTCATCGAGCAAAATTCATTCCAGTTATTGTTAACGAGATAGTCGCCTAATCCCTGATATGCCCAGTTATAATTGCCTCCGTGAAAAACGAATCCATTTGTTACTGCTGCTGGTTTTCTAAAAATACCAATCGTTCCCCAGCCATTATGATAATTTGGACCAGACCAATAACCAAAGTCAGGTCCTTGATGATTATCTCCTATATGAGATAAATCTGCAGTTGCAAGTATTACCAAATCTTTTGGAGCTGAAAAACCATATGCATTCTTGCCAGAGGGAATAGGGAAACCACGGTCATTATCTTCGAAATCACTTGCATCTGTTTCGAACATACCGGAAAATAATGCACCGCCAAAAGTATCCCCGAATGCAAGTTCAGTATTTTTAAGTAGCCAATGCTTATGCAAACGTGCAACATAAGAAGCACTATAACCTCCTAACAATGCCGTACCCCAATAATAACTTACACCAGTCATAACATTTTCAGGACGGTTGGGCAAAACATTGAACCAATTGCATGTTGTGTGTTGATTTTGAGGCGGCGGGCTTGTTAGGTAAGGGTCTTCACCGGGTGAATAAGTACCATCTGGTTGCTGAATTTCTTTATAACATATCATGGTTCTAAAATGGTTATTTTGTTCATCATCTGCTAACCTCACTTGCCACCAGCATACGTTTCCGCTGAAGAATGCTACATTCCCTCCATTCTTGACAAAATTTTCAATAGTATCTCTCATTTCCCATGACCAATATTCATCATGTCCAATGCTTAAAATCAATTTGTAATTGCCGACAAAGTTATTTAGATTTTCATGTAAATCAACGCTTGTGCAAAACTCAATTTCAATATTTAAGTCTTGAAATTTACCGTTTGCTTTTGCTTTATAGTACCATTGTATAAATCGTATTTCAAAATAATCAAAACCTGTATAAATGAATGGACGATTAAAAGATACTTGACGTGCTCTTGTTTCATAACTTCCATCAGGTCCATAATATAAATTTTTAAAAATCCAATTACCATTCTGATCATATCCATCAAATGGATTATATGCCTGCCATGTATTAACAGAAGCTACATACAATATTTTTGCATTAACACCTGGATTTGCTGCTTTAACAATAAACCAAAAATATGAAGATGCAGATCCAGAATTTAAAGTTGCACGGTAAACTCCACTTTTATATGGCTCTGAAGGGTCTGGAGGTGAAACAATCCATGTTAAACTTGGCTCCCACCCACAACCATTAACAGCCGGGTCGGAATGTGTTGTTTGTTCATAGGAAAGACCTTGAAGAGTTGTTATTGGAACCAGATTTTCTTCCTCTCTTGAAATTTGTATAGTAAATTCAGCAGGTATTAACGGGCTAATTCCTCTGATTGAAACAAAAAACTGAATTGTTCCACCTTGTTCAACCGATGTTTTGTCAGTATAACCATCAATTCCAGTTGAGGTTGGGGAAATATCCGGAACAACTTCAAAAAATGTATTCATTAACTTCCTTCATTCTAAATTTTAAAAAATTATAAAGAAAATTTTTAAGTGTAACATATAATAGTTATCTTTTCATTAAAAACATATTCACAAATTTATATAAAGTATTGTAGTAATTGCAGCTACAAGCGATTGCCAATACTACCCTGATATAATTGGGGTACCCATCAAAAGGCTAAAAAATAAATAATTTGGGAGAAGAATTTTAAAGGTTTTTTGTTGATTTTGAGCTAAAAATAAGGTTTCCACCCACGTCTCTTAACAGCGACTCTGTGATATACTATAGTCAATATGCACTGACCACGTCTTAGCCTGACAGGCACAAGTCAATGCACTCCCCAAAAAAGCAAGACACTTTTTTCCTTCCCAAACCGGTCCGCCCAGGCGGATTAGGATAGAGGATATAATACTTTATATAAGACCCCCTCGTCCCGCAGATGTCGGACGCTCCCCCTTTTCAAAGGGGAGAAATCTTATTACTTTACTTTTAACTCAAATTCTTTTTCGGATTCTGTACCTGTTCTGAGTATTTTAAGTTTTATCTTATCACCCAGGTTCATATCTGTTATTATACCCCAAAAATCTGAATCACTGCCGATCTTCTCTCCATTTATAGAAAGAATAATGTCTTCAGGTTTAATTCCTTCTTTATCTGCAGCGCTTCCTTTTTCAACACTCACAATAATTGCACCCTGAACATTAGTGAGCTTAAAATACTGTGCAATGTTCTTATCAACTGTCTGCAGCCTTAAGCCAATATCATAATTACGTTCTATCTTGCCATCTTTTTTGATCTTATCAACAATAGCTTTAACTTTATTCATTGGTATTGCAAACCCAAGCCCGATATTACCGCCCGCCATTGAATTTCCTGTGAAAATAAGCGTATTCATTCCGATAACTTCACCAATACTGTTTACAAGCGGTCCGCCGCTGTTACCTGAGTTGATAGCTGCATCGGTCTGTATCATATTGCGGTAAAACCGGTTTTCGTTAGAATTTAATTTCATACCGGTAGCGCTAACAACCCCAACAGTAACCGTAGGTTTTTGATTGACTTCAAACAAACCAAATGGGTTTCCAAACGCAACAACCCACTCACCTATTAAAATATCTTCAGAATTGCCAAGTTTAATATATGGCAGACCGGTTTTGTTTATTTTTAACAGAGCAATATCGCTATAAGAATCCTTACCAACAATTTCAGCATCAATGTGGTCGCCATTGGTCATAGAAACGACAACTTTTGTGGCATTTCGTATAACATGGTCATTAGTAATGATATATCCGTCATCAGAGATAATAAAACCGGAGCCAAGACCCTTGACTTCCTGCTTATATGACCTATCGCCAAAAAACTGCCTGAAAAACGGGTCATCGGCAAAGGGGTCACGGTATTCCCTGACTTCAGTAACGCTAATTCCTACAACAGATTTTGCAACATCTCTAACAGTCCGAGTAATGGAATTTTCGCGTGTATCTGTAATATTCTGATTTACACTTTGTTTAGAAACAATTTCACCAGCTTTAAGGTCACCAGATTCATGCTTAAAAATATAGTGCCCGAAAATAAATCCGGACGCAATTAAAGCAATAATTGATAAACTGATAATAAGATATTTTGATTTATTCATAAATATTAAACTATTAAATTTAAATTTTCTCACCGTTTGTTCCCGCTTTCGTCCTGCTAAAGCAGGACAAGCAGGGAATGGTTTAATTAAATAATAAAACCGTATAAGAGCCATAAAAATTCTCACAAATTTTTATTCCATGTTAATTAACATAGGTTAATTAACATAGATAGAAGTACCCTTAGACGGTTTTATTTAAGAAACTTTGAAAATTATTGGCGCTAAAGACGCCATGTTCCATTTTTTCTTTTGATGGCTCTTTTAACAGCTTCAGCAATATGGCGGCTTGAAATACCATATTTTTCGTAAAGCTCTGTAGCTTTGCCTGATTCGCCAAAAGTATCGCTTGCTCCAATGAATTCAACCGGTGCGGGATACTCCTGCGCAAGAACTTCAGCAACAGCGCCGCCAAGTCCGCCAATTTTCTGGTGATCTTCACAGGTAACTATGCAGCCGGTATCTTTTGCAGCCTTTACAATAGCTTCACGGTCAATTGGCTTGATAGTATGCATATTTATTAACCTGACTGAAATTTTTTCATCAGCAAGCATTTCCAATGCCTTCATACTTTCCCAAACCATAAGTCCGCTTGCAATAATTGTGCAGTCACTTCCTTCATACAAAGTATCAGCTTTGCCAAATTTGAATGGTACATCGGGATTTGTATAGTTAGGTGAATTATCCCTGTAAAATCTGATATAGAACGGCTCATTTACTTTAGTACACTCAATTATTGCGCGGTAGGTCTGGTTATAATCAACGGGTGTAATTACATTCATGTGAGGTAATATCCTCATTAATCCAACATCTTCAAGCGACTGGTGAGTAGCGCCATCTGGTCCGACAGTAAATCCGCAATGAGACGCGCATATTTTAACATTCATTTGGCTGTACGCAATTGATTGCCTTATCTGGTCAAAAGGTCTGCCTGTAGCAAACTCGCCATAAGTAGAAGCAAACGGAATCTTGCCAACAACAGCCAAACCAGCAGCAGTTCCCATCATATCCTGCTCGGCTACACCAACAGAAAAGAATCTATTTGGATAAGCATCACGGAACAAATCTGTTCTGACCGAGCCGCTTACATCACCTCCCAAAACAACAACATCAGGGTTAGATTTGCCAAGTGCAACCAAAGCATCTCCAAAGCCGCGCCTGGTTTCTTTAAGCTCGGGATTTTTAATATCTAAATTTTCTACTAAATAATTTTCAAATTTATGTATATAGTTCATAGTCTATTTAATTATTGACAGTCTTTTACAATTTGTTTAGTTTTGAATATCGGCTTTTTTTCAGTCTTTGGAATTTTTACAATTGTGTATGGTCTTGTTATAGCCTCGGTAACAACGCAATTTTTACCGGGAGTTGATTCAGTAACATTAACAGAAATGCTTTTAGAACCTTCTGTAATGCTATCTATTATTACCATAAATCCACCGCTACTTCTATTGCCTATAAAAACAGCAACAAGGCTATTCTTGGTGAAATCAACAACAGGTATCCTTGGCATCTGGTCAAGATTTTTGTAAACTTCATTCATTAATTTCTGGTATTCGTCATTTGTATTAATGAGCAATTCCCTTTTATCTTCAACGCCTGAATATGTTCCGTCCATTACAATTTCCATAGAAAGTTTTGTTTCATCACTTCCTTGATTTGAACATGCAATAAATATCAGCGATAAAAACAAAACTGATAAAAATAAAACTTGTAAAAATAAAATTTTCGTTTTCATATAATTATATCTGAATTATTTTCCATTATAGTAATCTACAAAATCGCCAAATTTAGTAGCAATAAGCTCACTCAAAGCAACTTTACCCTGCTCATCATTTGGCGGAACGCCGTGCCATTTATAGTTATCTTCCATAAATGATACTCCTTTACCCATTTTAGTATAAGCAATTATGCAGGAAGGTTTTCCTTTAACTTTTTTGACAGCATCAATAGTATCAAGAACTTCCTTCATGTTATTGCCGTCAATTTCAAATACTTCAAAACCGAAAGCTTTCCATTTATCAACAAGGGGTTCGAGTACCAGAACATTTTCAGTCCTGTTATCTATCTGGCAATGGTTTCTATCTATAATAACTGTAAGATTATCAGTTTTATGGTGATGTGCTGTCATAGCAGCTTCCCATATCTGTCCTTCGTTCAATTCACCATCGCCGCAAATGCAATAAACATGGTTCGCTTTTCCAGAAAGCCTTAAACCAAGTGCGGCTCCAACCGCAATTGAAAGTCCTTGACCTAAAGCACCTGAAGCAATTTCAACCCCTGGTAAGCCGTGTGTTTTCAGCGCAGCAGGGTGACCCTGAAGCCTTCCGTTAACTTTCCTTAATGTCTTTAAATCATCTATCGGGAAGAACCCTCTTCTTGATAGTGTTGCATACCAAACAGGCGCAACATGTCCAATAGAAAGGAAAACATAATCTCTTTGCTCATTGTAAGGATCTTCGGGCAATAGGTTAAGCTTGTTAAAATATAAAGCAGTAAAAATATCAGCTAAGCCTAACGGACCGCCTGAGTGCCCTGTCTTTGAAATAAGAAGCATATTCATAATATCTCTTCTTATTTGCCTTGCCATTTCGTTTAGGTCATCAACATCAGTAAAAACCGGGTTTTTTAGTTTAGGAAACATATTTTATGTTTTATTATTAATAAATTTTGTTAACTCTTTTATACTTAATCAAATACTTCTGCTTTTTTAAATACTTCAGTGTGACGTGATAAAATTATTAATGATATAATAATAGAATATATAGTAAAATAATTCATTGTAAATCCCTGTACGGTACTATTAACCACCATCCAGCTGAATAAGTTCACCAAAAGAACGCATACTGGCAGCCCAAAAGTTGCACCCGTATTAGCAATTAACACACTGCGTTTTAATAAAAAAAATATAAGCCATACAGCGCACCATCCAATAAGTATATAAAAATTAATTACAGCAAATATTCCTGCACCGGTAGCAAGTCCTCTGCCGCCCTTAAATTTCAGCCAAACGGGATAGTTATGTCCAAGAATCAATGCGCAGGCACCTATCATTGCAGATTGAAATGGTGTATTAATAACAAATAGCATAATGTAAACTGGTAATGCGCCTTTAAGCAGATCAAAAAGCAATACTGCTATACCAATGGTTTTTGACTTTGAAACCTGAAACGAATTCAGAGTACCAACATTGCCTGAGCCTTCTTTGGTAATATCTTTTTTAGATACAACCTTAACAAGAAGATAAGTGGTTGGGAATGAACCTATTATATAACAAAGAACGAATAGGACAAAATTACTTAACGTAAAAAGATCTGCCATTAAAATTGGTCGAGGAACCTGAGGTCATTCTGATAAAGAGTGCGAATATCTTTAATTCCGTATTTCATCATTGTAAGCCTTTCTATCCCCATACCAAATGCATAGCCCGTATATTCTTCAGGGTCTATATTAACAGCTTTAAATACATTTGGGTCAACCATTCCACATCCGCCAACTTCCAGCCATCCGGTTTCTTTGCAGGTTTTGCAGCCTTTTCCGCCGCAGATAAAACATGAAATATCTACCTGCCCTGAAGGTTCTGTGAACGGGAAAAAGCTCGGGATAAAACGGGTTTTTGTTTTTTCACCGTAAAACTTTTTAAAGAAGTATGCCAGAACACCTTTGAGGTCCTGCATGCTTACGTTTTTATCAACGTAAAGGCACTCAAGCTGGTGAAACATGAAATAATTTTTATAAGTAACTGTTTCATTCCTGAATACCTTTCCAGGACTTATTATTCTAAGCGGTGGTTTATTATTCAGCATTGTTCGTATCTGAACAGGTGATGTATGAGTCCTTAATACATATTTTTTATCTTTATCGGTCTTGCTCTGCACATAAAAAGTATCCTGCATATCTCTTGCAGGGTGGTGAGCGGGAGTATTTAGCGCATCAAAGTTATAAAATTCTTCTTCAAGCTCGGGACCATCGGTAACTTTGAAGCCAATTTCACGAAATATCTTTACCATTTCAGCAAGGGTCTGTGAAATGAGATGCTCTCTGCCAATGCTGTATGAAGCCGCGGGCAGTGTGAGATCAATAGCTTCCTTTGGTGAGCCGGAAACATCAAACTGCAGCTTTAGGGAATTGTGTTTACCTTCGGCAAGTTTTTTGACCTTATTAAGCTTTTTGCCGACTATTGGTTTTTCTTCCCTGCTAAGATTTCTAAGATCTTCGAACAGCTTTGTAAGCAAGCCGTTCCTTGAAATAAATTTAAGCCTGAAGGCTTCAAGCTCATCAGCATTGTTAACCGGAAACGAATTAATTTCCTGTTCTATTTCGGAAAGATTTGATAACATAACTTATAGTATTATTTATTTTAGCTTAAAGCAAATTTTACAATTTCTGTAAAAGCTGCGGGATTATCATAAGCTAATTGTGCAAGTACTTTCCTGTTGATATCGATACTCTTTTTATGAAGCGCGCCTATTAATTTTGAATATGTTGTATTGTTATCTCTGGCTGCGGCATTTATCCTGATAGTCCATATATTGCGCATAACTCTTTTCTTGAGCTTCCTGCCTGTATAAGCGTGCTGTCTTGCTTTTTCTACACTGTGCTTTGCGACTGTTGTAACTTTACTTCTTCTGCCCCAGAAACCTTTTGCTTTGGCAAGCATTCTCTTTCGTCTTTTTCGTGACGCTACTGCATTTACTGAACGCGGCATATTACTATATCTCCTGTGTTATATTATTTTTTATTTATTGTGAATTAAGCAAGAAGCATTCTTCTTACACGTTTAGCATCAGCATCAGATACCAAAGCAGCGTGCCTCAACTGCCTGATCCTCTTGGAAGATTTTTTGGTGAGAATGTGTCTTTTTAAAGAATGTTTCCTTTTAATTTTACCTGATGCAGTAACCTTAAAGGTCTTTGCTGCACCGCGGTTTGATTTCATCTTTGGCATTTAAATACCTTGCTTTCTATAATGAATGATTTATTGTTCTCTACGATATTTATTTTTTTGTATCTAAATTTACCGGTTCTAAATTTACCGGTTCTGAGCTTATTGCTTTTGTGATTACTACTTTCGTGCTTACTTCTTCTGTATTTACCGGTTCCGAGCTTACTTTTTCTGAACTAACCGTTACAGTGCTTACAGGAAGCGGCTTACTCTTATCAAGGTTCTTTTTATAATCATCAATTTTCTTCTTTTCGGGAATGAGCATAACAGATAAATAGCGTCCTTCCATTTTAGGAGGCTGTTCTATCTTACCTACAACAGTTAACTTTTCAAGTATCTCATCCATCAGCTTTCTGCCGATATCCTGATGAACCATCATTCTGCCTATAAAAATAATGGTAGCTTTAACTTTGTGTCCCTGTATCAGGAATTCCACAAGGTGCCGGCATTTGAATTCCATATCGTGAGTATCGGTATTTGGATGGAACCTGATTTCCTTAAGCTGCGTAGATGTTTTGCTTTTCTTCTGTTCTTTTTCTTTTTTCTGCTTTTCGTAATTATATTTACCAAAATCACCTATTTTACAAACAGGCGGTTTGGCATTAGGTGAAACTTCAATGAGGTCAAGATCTTTTGATCTTGCAATTCTAAGGGCTTCCTGTGTGGTTTTTATTCCGGCCTGGTCTCCGTTATCATCAATTACCCTTACTTCCGGAACGCGGATCTGTTCATTTATCCGTGTTTTGATCTTTCTTTCCTTGATAGAAATACTCCTTTAAAAGTTATAAAATATTTTTTTTTGTATCACGTTCATCAATAAGCGTTTTAATAAAATCCTCAAGTACAAATACTCCAAGATCACCTTTTTTATGAGCCCTGACTGTAATATTACCGTTTTGTTTTTCCTTATCACCTAAGACAATCATATATGGTACTTTTTTGGTTTCCCAATCACGTATTTTATAGCCAACTTTTTCGCTTCTGTTGTCAAGCTCAGTTCTGAACTTATTTTCCTTAAGCTTATGGTTAATTTCTTTTGCGTATTCCACCTGATTATCTGTAATTGATACTACGGCAACCTGAACTGGAGCTATCCAAAGTGGAAAATTTCCTGCATAATGTTCAATTAATACACCAACAAATCTTTCAATAGAACCAAATGGCGCACGGTGAATTACAACAGGCCTGTGTTTAGCTCCATCGCTGCCTATATAATTCATATCAAAATTATCCGGCTGAACGTAATCGACCTGAACAGTTCCAAGCTGCCACTTTCTGCCAAGTGCATCTTTCACAATAAAATCAATTTTAGGACCATAGAATGTTGCTTCGCCAATACCAATGGTACAAACTAATTTCATTCTTTCTGCAGCCTCTTGTACATCTTTTTGAGCTTTTTCCCAAACTTCATCATTACCTCCGTACTTATCTTTATTTTCAGGATCACGGAAAGATAACCTTGCCTGAATATCATTTAAACCAAGTGAACTTGAAACAAACTGAGTAAGATCTATCACATCACATATTTCGTCTAATAACTGATCCTGCCTGCAAAATATATGCGAATCATCCTGTGTAAATCCTCTGACACGAAGCAAACCATTTAGCTCACCTGACTGTTCAAATCTGTAAACAGTGCCAAATTCTGCAAGCTTTATTGGAAGCTCCCTATAGCTATGAGGCTTATGATTATAAATTTGGAAATGATGAGGGCAGTTCATTGGCTTTAAAAGATACTGTTCCTTCTTACCTGTCTCATCTATAAAATCGATTGGAGGATATTGTGAATCTTTATAATAAGGATAGTGCCCGGAAGTTTTATACATTTCTATATTTCCAATATGAGGTGTATAAACAACCTGGTATCCGCGCTTTACCTGCTCGTTCTTAAGGAATGCTTCAAGCTCCTGCCTCACAATTGCACCATTAGGAAGCCATATTGGCAAACCGCCCCCTACATTTGGACTGATCATAAATAATTCAAGTTCAGCTCCAAGTTTACGATGGTCACGCTTTTTAGCTTCTTCCAGGAAAAAGAGGTAATCATCAAGCTCTTTCTTTTTGGGGAAAGATATGCCGTATATTCTTTGCAATTGCTGGCGGTCTGAATTACCGCGCCAGTATGAGCCTGAAACACTCAATAACTTAACATTTTTAAGTTTTGCGGTAGTTGGCATGTGTGGACCGCGGCAAAGATCGGTGAATCCACCTTGATGATAAAGTGAAACATATTCTTCATTCTTAGCAATATCTTCCAGTATTTCTACTTTATACGGATCAACTCTTTTAGATTTGAAATATGCAATGGCATCTTCGCGCTTAATTTCTTCGCGTTCGGTCTTAATATCTTGCTTAGCAATTTCAAGCATTTTATCTTCTATCTTTTTCAGATCTTCCTCAGCAAACTTATGTTCTGAATCTACATCATAGTAAAAGCCGTTTTCAATAGGGGGACCTACGCCAAATTTAGCTCCGGGATACAATTCTTCTATTGCCTGTGCCATAATATGGCTGGTAGTATGCCAATAGACTTTCCTGCCTTCATCATCACCGAATTTGTAAAATATAACTGTAGAATCTTCATTCAATGACTTAACAATATCAACAAGCTTACCGTTTACTTCAGCAACAAGCACATCTTCGGCAAGTCCCTTGCTGATTGACCTGGCTATATCAAGCGAAGAAATCCCTTTAGGAAATTCCTTAACACTTCCATCAGGAAAAGTTATGCGAAGCATCCTTTGGACTTTTATATTTTCGTTAATGCTCAATTATAATTATTATACTCTTACGTATTATTTTTACTTTACTTAAGCTGATAATATCTTCTTATTATGTCTATTTCTTTCTGAATAGCTCCTCTGTTAAGCGATGAATTTACATAATCATCATAAACATACTGGTTATTTAGATTGAAATCGTTATCTTTTAAATTAGTTTCAAAATAATTCAATGCTTCTCTTTCATCTGATTTCATGAAATCAGGTGTAGTTGAAGCAGTATCTGACTTAGCCCTGATGCCTGCTTTAATGAAATTCATTAAATAAGTAAATTGCTTTATTGCTTCACTGTTAAGATAGACACCTGTCTTTCTTCCCATAACAAGATCTTCGTTTATTATTTCGTTACATCTTGCAATAAGTCCTTCGCGTTTATTCTCGTCAATTTTAGGCATGTTGATAATATCGCTGAAAGCGCCTTTTAATTTATTGTAATATGATTCACCCTGTACAATTTTAACATCAGTTAATTTAGTTATTGTAATGTTCCACTGGTCAGTAGTTTTAACTGTTATTTTAGATTCAATTTTCTTCTGTCCCTGAATTAGCAGGTTTGTTCCAATAACTTTCTTAGGGTCTTCGGGGAGTGCATAGCTAACTTCAGTTGGGTTGCTGAGATAGAATATTCCGGGTCTTGTAGAAACATTCCTCTGCAGGACTTCGGCTGTTGTTAAAAGGCTTGAGTTAGGTTTATTAACTTCCGGAGAAGCGGCAAGGTATTTATATGCCTGTTCAATAGAGCCATACATTGTAGTACTTGTGTAAATATAACTTGTGCTAATCTGGCTCATCATTGTTTCATCACCTACAGATAAGTTTGAGTAGCCTTCCAACTTGATATTTATCATTCCTCCGTTGTTAGCTATATTGTAAATAGCAGGTATGAGGATAACATTATTTTTCCTTGCGGTAAAACTTATAGCCCAGTAATCATCGTTATAGCTTTTAACATTATTTATCAACAGGTCATCTTTGTAGAAAAACTTTATAAACTTTTCGGGACCAATAGTTATTGTTATTATGATGAGGAAATTATGTTCTTTGAACTCATCATCGTTTGTGTTTAAGACTAGGTCGCCAAAAGTAATTGTGAACGGATCGTAAATATTCACAATATCCTTTGATGAATATATCTGTGAAAATAGGTTTGATGAAAACAAAAAAAGAATTAGAATAATTGATATTTTGATAGTTTTGTTCATTTTATAATTTTTGATTTATGTTTTATTTTTGTTTTCAATTATGAGATTGCTTCGTCGCTAAAGCTCCTCGCAAATGTTCTGCTGAGACAGCTTCTATTAAAAAAACTACTTTCCTGGGCGGTATCCCGATAAATCGGGACGGGAACAGATGTAAATTGAATTTTCGTGAAAACAGAAATATCGATTTAAATATAATTTGTTAGAAGTGGGCGGTACTGGATTCGAACCGGTGACCTCCACGATGTCAACGTGGCGCTCTAACCAACTGAGCTAACCGCCCTGAAAATCAAAATGTCAAATATCAAATTACAAATATCAAATAAATAATACTTGATAAATGTTTAATACTCTATATCAAATTGGAATTTTTATACAGCAATTTATGCTGAAAAGACTTAATACCTACCCTGACTTTGAATATGATACGAGGTTATCGCTGACAACATCGGAACGGTTTTTAGCAGCCAGGCGGGCTAAATAGTTCATTATTAGACTACTAATTTAGTGAAAAAATGGGAGAAATTCAAGGAAAAGGGAAGTATTT
>JAYTUN010000168.1:0-18178 GCA_043744495.1 Ignavibacteria bacterium | reverse complement strand
ACTTGTTTCACAATCTGACCTTGATAATGCAAGAATTGCATATCAGGTTGCACAAAGTAATGTAAAAAGCTCTAATGCTAATGTCAGACAGAACCTCGCATTGCTTCAGCAAAGCTCACAGGATCTTTCCAAAGCCACAATACGCTCAAACATGGATGGAATTGTAACTAAACTTAATAACGCAATAGGTGAAAAAGTTGTAGGTACCCAGCAAATGGCAGGAAGTGTAATTATGACAGTATCAGACCTTTCTGTTATAGATGCTGAAATTGAAGTAAGCGAAACAGATATTACGAATGTAAAATTAGGTGATACAGCAGAAGTTGAAGTAGATGCGTTTCCTGACCGAATAATTAAAGGTTATGTCTATGAAATTTCCAATTCAGCTAAATCAAAAGGCACCGGTACACAGGAACAGGTTATTAATTTTATTGTGAAGATAAGGATAATTGACCAGGATGTATCTTTAAAACCAGGAATGTCATGCAATGCTGAAATAAAAGTAAATTCCAAAGCAGATGTTATTACAATACCTATCCAATGTGTAACAGCCCGTGAAGATGATAATAATGAAGAAAAATCTAATGAAGATGTAAAGCGTAAATCAGATGAGAACTTAAAGAAAAAGGAAAAGCCAAAAGAAGTTGTATTTATAGTTGATGAAGGCTCACCATCCAAAGTAAAGATGGTACAGGTTAAAACCGGTATAAGCGATGATAAGTATATTGAAGTTCTTGAAGGCATTCAGCCTGACCAGGTAGTTGTAAAAGGTCCGTATAAAGCTATAAGTAAAGAGCTTGAAGAAGGCTCTGTTGTAAAAATTGATAATGAAATAAAGAAAAAGACTGCTAAGGAAGAATAACCTCTGTATATGGAAGAGATAATTAAAACAAAAGATATTGTTAAACTATATGTTATGGGCTCCGAAGAGCTTTATGCTCTTAATGGTGTAAGTATGACAATTCATAAAAATGAATATGTTGCCATCATGGGACCATCCGGTTCAGGTAAATCAACAATGATGAATATTATTGGCTGTCTTGATACTCCTACATCCGGATATTATGAACTCAACGGGCAGAATGTAAGCGAAATGGATGATAATGATCTTGCAACCGTAAGAAATAAGGAAATTGGATTTGTATTCCAGACATTTAATCTTCTTCCGCGTTCAAACGCATTGCATAATGTGGAATTGCCTTTAATTTATGCGGGTATGTCAAAATCAGCCAGAATGGAACGTGCTGAAGAAGTATTGTTCAATGTAGGTTTGCAGGATAGAATGACACACAAGCCAAATGAACTATCAGGGGGACAAAGGCAACGTGTGGCAATTGCCAGAGCATTGGTAAATAAACCTTCAATAATTCTTGCAGATGAGCCAACAGGTAATTTAGATTCCAAAACCGGTGATGAAATTATGGAGCTTCTTGATAACTTGCACGCACAGGGTAATACGATAATTCTTGTTACACACGAAGATTTTATAGCTGATCATGCTCACAGAACAATCAGGCTTCGCGACGGATTGGTAGAATCTGATAAACAGACTGAAAAAGGTTTAAAATATAAAAGAGTTGTCAGTTCGCCTGAACTGATAAATACTAATTATATAGAGCAAAAATAGAAAATTGTTAACCAGTTAACTGAGGAAAAACTTGATAAAAAAAATTTTAACGGTATTTGTATTTTTCTTTGCAGCCGGAATTTCCAATTCACAGGATTTCGGAAAGATACATTCAATAATAAAAGAAGGCATTGATGCTGAATATAATATGGATTTCCCCACTGCCCTCTCAAAATTTCAGGAAGCTAAGAGTATTGCTCCAAATGACCTGCGCGGACATTTCTTTGAACAGACAATTTTTTACTGGAAAGCGCTACTCACCCGAAATAAAACCGATTATGAAACATTTCTGAATCTTTCAGATAAGCTGGTTGAAAAATGCGAGAATATTATTGATAAAAACGAGAATGACCTTGATGCAAGGCTGTACCTTGGGTGGACATATACTATCAGGGCTTTTGCAGTTGGTTTATTAGGAGAAAATTATCTCAAAGCAGCATCCGAAATTAAAGATGGCAACAATAATTTGACTTATGTACTTGAGAAGAATCCGGGATACAATGATGCTGCACTTGGACTTGGTGTATATAACTATTTAATAAGTTTTATTCCCCGTAAACTGCAATGGCTGACCGCTATACTTGGATTTTCGGGTAACCGTGAAGAAGGACAGAGATTACTTAAACAGGCTTCTGAAAAAGGAACATACACAAGCAATGAAGCAAAGTTCTACCTCACCCTATTGTTATGGAGGGAAGAAAAATATCCTGAAGCTGAAGGATATGCACAGGCATTGAAATCAAAATACCCTACAAGTCCTGCAGTTTTGATGTTATGGGGCGGCTTACTTTCACAGCAGGATAAAATGAACGATGCTATTGAGGCATACGAGAAATCACTTGAATATAACAAGGGCAAAGATTCCGAAATTATTTTCAGGACTGCCTACGGTGCACTTAGCACGGCATATTTCAGGATGAATATTTATGATAAGGCATCAGATTACGGCAAGCGATTTATTTCATATTTAACAAAAGATGAGAATATGAATAACCGCTTATACAGCATAGGTGTATCACTTGAATTTTTGGGCGATAGGAACGGTGCAATGGAATATTACAGGAAAGCAAGAACGGATTTTAAAGAAGACAACCAATGGGAGAGATTCTGGCTGAGGAAACTCAAAGAAAGAGAGTCTGCTCCTCTTACAATAACAGATTCATTATTAATTGTAGCAGATAACAACCGTGCAACCGGGAAATTAACTGAGGCTGCAAAAGATTATAATACTTTATCAACTGCTCAGGGAGTTACATATAGCGATGATATAAAATGCCAGATAAACCAGGGATTGGGTCAGTTGTATGCCAAGCAAAAAGATTATAATAAAGCAATTGAGCAGTTCAGACTGAATTCATCTCTAAATCCACAGAATGAAAAATGGCTGGTGCCTGAGGCATTTTTCCAGATTGGAAGGTGTTACCTAAAATTGGGAAATATATCAGAAGCTCAAAAATATTTCGATAAAGCACTAGATATAGATTATGATTATGACTTTAAAGATTCGATGGATGGTAAAATTAAAAACGAATTAACCAAGAACTGAACAGGAATAATCATTAGTTGAATTATCTAACTGAAATAAAAGAAAGTGTTATTATTTCTCTGAATTCTATCAGGGCAAATAAAGTACGTTCATTTCTTGCGACTCTTGGTATTGTAATTGGAATAACAACCGTTACAATATTACAAACAGCAATAGAAGGAATTAACCGCGCTTTTGAAAAAAGTATTTCTGCCGTAGGCGCAGATGTACTTTACATTCAGAAGTTTGAGTGGTTTGGCAAGGAAGACTGGGATGTTTACCGTAACAGAAAAGACATCAACTGGCAGGAGTATAATTACTTTTCACAAAATATGAATGGGGCTGAATCAATTTGTCCCACTGTAGGTACAGCTACCCTCGTAAATTACCAGGATTTCACAAGTGAAAATATTCCGGTATTCGGCACAACTGATGAATACCAAAAAACACTTGGACTTGAAGTTGATGATGGTAGGTTCTTTACTAAACGTGAGTCAGACGGCGGCTGGGGAGTTTGTGTGATAGGTTATGATATAAGGGAATCTTTTTTTACAGGTGTTGACCCAATTGGAAAAGTGTTGCAGGTAAATGGACATAACTTCAAAGTCATAGGTACTTATGTTAAAATGGGAAGTATGCTTGGTTTGTTCAGTCTGGATAACAGGATAATTATACCTATAAACAAGTTCTTTAAAATATTCGGAACAAGAAGGTCACTGACAATAAATGTTAAATCTACAAGCGTGGATGCGCTTGAAGATACAAAGGAAGAAGTACGCTCAGTAATGAAGCGTGCAAGAAGAATTCCCGTTGGAGGCAAAGATGATTTTGGGGTTAACCAGCAGGAAGCTTTCAAGCAAACTTATGAATCGTTAACAGGACTTATAAAAACTATTGGAACAGCTATTACGTTATTATCACTTATAGTAGGATCAATAGGTATCGCAAATATTATGTTCGTTTCCGTAAAAGAAAGGACCAAGGAAATTGGCATCCGCAAAGCAATTGGCGCTAAGCGAGTAACAATTATGCTTCAGTTTTTGATAGAAGCAGTTACAATATGTGTTGTTGGAGGTTTGATAGGTTTGTTAATTGCATTTCCTTTGAGTCTTTTAATAAATGCATTTTTACTGCCTACAGTTATGCCGCTTTGGGTAATTGTTCTTGCACTTGTTATTTCAGCATTCGCGGGAATTGTTGCAGGCTTCTTCCCTGCCCTATCCGCTTCCAAACTTGATCCTGTGGATGCGTTGAGGTATGAATAGTATACATCCTGAGCCCCGCATCATGTGCAGGGTAAACTCCGCGCCTGCCTGCCGTAACGTCCCTGACTTGCTGCACGAAGTGCAGAAAGTAGTTCAGGCAGGAAGAATCTATTTTTTTTATTCATTACAGATAGATAGCTCGATAAGAAAGTTGAAAATATAATTGATCAAATTTTTAATATTTTCCGTTCTTTTATTTTTATCCGGTATTTCATTTTCACAAATAATTGATAAAGATACAAGCGATGTTGTTATCCGGAAAACCAGGAAAGATAAACCTGCTGAATATAATATAAGCGATGTAAATATTAAGTTTGATAAAACTCAAACTAAATATACAATCAGGGTTGATCTTGATATTCCTCTGAAAACAACATTAAAACTTTCGGTAAGTGATACAAGCGGCAATACAATAATGTACCTGATAAATGATCATACTCTCAGTCCGGGTGTTTACAGAGTTCGATGGGAAATGATATTCTGCCGCACAAGCTACTGCGACTATCCACCGGGAAGGTATTTATGTGAGTTTGAAACTGACCAGTTTATTTTTCAAAGAGATTTTTATTTGAAATAAGTTAAATTTGTGAGATTGCTTCGTCGCTTCGCTCCTCGCAAAAGTAGTTTCTTGATTAGCCACGGCTTTTTAGCTGTGGGTTAGAAGATTCACCCAAGTTGGGAATTTAGTCCCAGTTAATAATAATAAACAAAATAATATGCCGGTATTCAAATCAACAGCAACAACACAGATTCTAGTGAGGAAGAAAAAAACTGTGGTTAAGAATAAGATTGATAAGACCGAAGCTGAAAAAAAAGAAATATATGTATCAAAAATTTTTAATCGGTAAAATAAAGAGTTGATAAAACAAATTATATCACAATAAATTGAACATCAAAGAAGCACTCATATCAGCCCTCAATTCAATAAGAGCAAATAAGCTCAGGGCGTCGCTTACATTGCTTGGTATAGTAATCGGAGTATTTTCTATTATCGGAGTTATGACGCTTCTTGACGCATTGCAAAAAGGTATAGATAGCGGCTTGAGTCAGCTTGGCACAAGCACCTTTCAGGTGCAGAAATTCCCTGCGACATTTGTATCGGGTCCCGGTAAATGGCGCAAGTATGAAAAGCGTAAACCTATCACAATTGAAGAAGGTTACAGCCTTAAGGAGCTTGCAGTATTGCCAAAGTATATCGGACTTGAAGACTGGTCAGGCGGCAAAACCGTAAAATATGGTTCCGGACAGACTAATCCTAATTTCCAAATGGCGGGTGTTACAACAGAATTTTTACCTGCTAATAACCATACACTTTCCGAAGGCAGGTTTTTTACTGAGGATGAAATTAAATCTCCCCGCAACATTGCAGTTGTTGGAATGGAAGTTATTGATAAACTTTTCCCCTTTACCTCACCACTTGAAAAAGAAATTGAAATTGACGGAAACAGATTTACTATAATAGGAGTACTGGTAGCTAAAGGAGAAAATCTGGGGCAAAGCCAGGATAATATTGTCCTCGTTCCGTTATTAACTATGGATAAAATTTACGGCGCACGTAAAAACCGTTCATTGAACATTACTGTATCTGCATACAGCAAAGCTCAATTAGATGAAACACAGGAAGAAGTCATAGGTTTAATGCGGCAGATTCGCAAGGTTCCACCTGGTGAAGAAAACGATTTTGATATTTGGTCAAATGAATCATTAGTACGTGAAGCAAACAATTTTACTGTTTACTTTAAATACGGCGCTGGTGTGATATCTTTCATTTCTCTGATCGCCGCCGGTATTGGTATTATGAATATCATGCTTGTTACAGTAACGGAACGAACTAAAGAAATTGGTATCAGAATGGCAATTGGCGCAAAACGAAGCAATATATTAACTCAGTTTTTATTTGAAGCAATTTTACTTTGTGAGCTTGGCGGTATTATTGGTATCTTTGTTGGTATTGGTATAGGTAACCTGCTAGGTTCAATATTTAATTTCCCTGTATCTATTCCTTATGACTGGGTGGCAATTGGAGTTATAGTATGCTCATTAATAGGAATAATCTTCGGTACCTACCCTGCTTTCAAGGCAGCAAAGCTCAATCCCATTGATGCATTGAGGTATGAGTAGAAAGCTTTAGCCACTAATTTCACGAATTACACGAATTTCTTTTTCAAAATATTAACTAAACTTTAGGGTTTAATTTTCTATATAAATACCTTAATTTTAAGGTATAATAATCCAAGAATGATAAAAAAATTAAGTATAAAGAATTTCAAATCTATAAAAGAACTTGAATTAGATTGTAGAAGAGTTAATGTATTCATAGGTGAGCCTAATACAGGTAAAAGCAATATACTAGAAGCATTAGGGATAATGTCCTCACCTTATACTAAATCATTAAAAGATTTTATAAGATTCAAAAGTATTACTAATTTATTTTACGATAATAAATATAACGAAAATATAAGCATAAGTTTTGATTATCTTAAAAGAAAATACAAATTAGATATAAAGTATACAGATGGATCTGTAGATGGATTAATGGGACCTATCTCTAAAAAAGTAAGATCACGTACAGATACTTGGTTTTCATTTAGATATGCGCTCAATAATTCTAAACCTCAATTTTTTTCTTTTGAAAAATTTAATGGACCAATAAAATTTTACAAGTTTCAATCATTTGAAAAATATACAGGATATGATATTGATTTTCTGAGGCCTCCGCATGGAGAGAATTTAGTTCAGCTAATTGCGAATACTAAATACTTAGAAGAATTGGTTAGTGATAAATTTAAAGAATATGGATATAATATTTTATTGAGTCAGTTTGACAATGAACTGGATTTTTTTAAAATGGTTAATAATAATCCTGTCAGATTCCCATACTTTTTATCTGCTGATACAATCCAAAGAATGATTTTTTATATAACTATTATCGAATCAAATAATAATTCCACAATAATTCTTGAGGAGCCAGAAGCACATGTTTTCCCGTTCTACAATAAGTTCTTTGCTGAGAGAATTGCTCTATATAATTCTAATCAATTTTTTATTGCTACTCATAATCCAACTTTTTTGGCAAATTTAATTGAACAAACACCAGATAAAGAATTAGTTGTTTATATAACTTATTATGAAAATTATCAGACTAAAATTATGCAACTTAAAGGTAAGAAGTTAAGAGAAACATACAAATTATTTGGAAGAGATATTTTTGGAAACTTGGATAAAATCGTTTCTAATTTAGATAATATCTTAGAGAAAGAAAAAAAAGATTCTAAATGAAATATATTGTTGAATGCTTTAATGACCAATGTCTTTTAGAGTCCTTCGGAATTAACCCATCTTTTGATATTAATCATAAATACAGTCAAGGTAAAGGAGCTGTACTTGAGATTTTATCAAAACAAAAAAATAGAATAGGAATGATTGATTTTGACAAAGGAATTGAAGATGAATATTTTGATAAATTTGAATTATTAGAGTCAATTTCAACAGAAATTGATGTATTTTTTGAAAAAGAAAATAAAAACTATTTAATAATTTTTAAAAAGAAAATTGAAACTATGTTTGTTCAAGAAACAAAAAAAACTAATACCCTTTTAACGGCTTCAAAATTAGGTTTTTATAATTCTGAAGGTAATTATCACAATATTCAAAGTAATCCAGACAAATTGAGTAAATTAAAAAATCTTCTCTCAACACTTATCCAACGCAGTCCAAACCTTCAAAAACTTAGAGAATTTCTATTTTAATTCATTTCGGGAAATTATTGTAAATTGTGTTTGCAAACCTCTATCTATACACTTTAGTATAGATTAAATTTTAAGTTTAATTGACTTTTCAAACATATATACATATCTTTACATATAAAATCAATCAATATTTGAATTTGAACATAATTCTTCAAATAAAACTTCTTTTCAAATCAGAATTCATAACTAAAGTTATTTGGGTTTTAAGTAACTTTTTAACTATGGAATTCTACCGTAAGATTTGCAATAATCTTTATTGGAAACGGCTTACTCCACACACTGCATCATACAATACCAGGTTTTGGATGATAATTTTTACAGCATTATCAATGATATGGCTGGCATTTTACTACAATCCAACCGATCCCGCTAATACAAAATCATCAGGATTTATAATCCTTTTATTTTCTTTGATATTAAAAAGTTCGGGTATTTCATTCCAAACACTAGTCAAAAATTTATCAAAATCTGTTAACCATAATATAGATTTGATAACATATCACATTCTTGATTCTGAAAATATATCGCTTTGGCGTTCACAAAGTACGTATTTGCAGAAATCCTCTCTTCTTATTTAAATTCTAAATTTTAATTCGGGTATAATTAATACTGTCAATTAATACGGACAGTCAATAATTATACATAACATTGAGTATATGATAACATTCAGACTACTAATGTTTCATGCAATATGAAAGAAATCTTAATAAAAGATAGCTTAATAAACAAAGAAAGCTTATTTAACAGTTCTTTTAAATACTGCGAGGATATCGCAAAAGGGCACTACGAAAATTTTCCTGTAGCTTCCATCCTGCTTCCAAAGGATAAAAGGAAGTATGTTTACGCAATTTACGCTTTTGCCAGAGCAGCAGATGATTTTGCCGATGAAGATGGCATTGAAGGCGGAGTGGCAAAACGACTGGCTCTGTTGGATGAATGGAATGATAAGCTAAAGGATTGTTATAATGGCAAAGCATACGACCCGATTTTTATAGCTCTTGGTAAAACAGTTGAAGATAATAAGATACCAATTGAACCGCTTGAAAACCTGCTCAAAGCTTTCAGGCAGGATGTAGTAAAGCATAGATATGAAACATTTAGCGAAGTATTGGATTACTGCAAAAACTCTGCTAATCCTGTAGGAAAACTTGTACTGATGATATTCGGCTGTCATGATAAAGAGTTCTTTAAATATTCAGATAAAATATGCACAGCGCTACAATTAACTAATTTCTGGCAGGATGTTGAAGTTGATTTAAGAAAAAACAGGGTTTATATACCCGCAGAAGATTTTATAAGATTCGATTACACATTTAATGAGCTTGGGCTTAAACAGGATAATGAGAAGTTCAAGGAAATGATGAAGTTTGAAGTTGATAGAACAGAAAAGATATTTGATGAAGGTAAAATATTAATTGAAATGACTGCAAATGATGAAAGTTTGAAAAAACTCTCAAAGGAATTAAAGTTAATATGGCTTGGCGGAACTACAATACTGAAAAAGATAAAAGAAATAAATTATAGCGTACTTAAAACAAGACCAAAAATAACCGGTCTGGATAAAATAAAGATTTTTTTAGGCTCAAGATTTTAGTTTAAACAATATATGTCACAAAACGATCACATAGAAATTACGCAAAGCAGCAAAACTAATTTCCTCTATTCATTTTCTTTGTTACCAAAGGAAAAATATGAGGCAATTAATACTGTATATGCTTTTTGCAGGCAGACAGATGACATTGTTGATAATGAGTTTGATTCAACCGAGCTTAAATTCAAAAAGATCCGTGAGTGGAAAAATGAATTTGAGCATGCGCTAAAAGGCGTTTCAAAGTATGCTCTGTTAAACCAGGTCGCAAAAATTATAAGGAATTTCAATATTCCGGTAGAACCGTTCTTTGAGCTTATTAAAGGAATGGAAGCCGATTTGCAGGTATCGCGCTATAAGGATTTTAATACGCTGTACCAGTATTGCTTTAGGGCTGCCGCTACAGTTGGGCTGATGTGTATAGAAATATTCGGCTATAAGACTGAAAACGCGAAACAATATGCAATAAATCTGGGTATAGCTTTACAACTTACTAATATCTTAAGGGATATAAAGTTTGATGCTATCAACGGCAGAATATACCTGCCTGAGGAGGACTTAAAAAGGTTCGGTTACAGCGAAGATGACCTGATGAATTTCAGGTATAACGATTCATTTGTTGAATTGATGAAGTTTGAATGCAAGCGTGCAAGGGAGTATTTTGATAAGGCAAACGATGCTTTCGTGAAGGAAGACAGGAAGCTGTTGTTTCCTGCAAGAATAATGCAGAAGATATATTTTAATATTCTTGAAAAAATTGAGAAGATGAATTATAACGTTTTCTCAAAAAAAGTAAAAGTATCAAAGATTAAGAAGCTTTATTACACATTTGGCGTATTTGTAAAGTACAAACTGGCTAATTGAAAATTCTGCAACATTGAAAAGAACAATTACAGTTATTGGCGGTGGTTTAGCTGGACTCTCAGCAGCGGTTTTCCTGACACAAAAAGGGTTTAAGGTCACAATAATAGAAGGATCTCCGAAGTTTGGAGGAAGAGTATATTCGTTCTTTGATAAAGCGTCCGGTTTAACAATTGATAACGGTCAGCATATACTTGCAAGCTGGTATAAAAATACCTTTGAGTATTTGAAGCTAATAGGGAGTTTCGATAAACTAAGCTTTCAGAAGCAGCTTGAAGTAATATTTGCAGATAAAGACTCAACACAATACTCGCTTAAAGCCTCTAAGCTCCCTCCCCCGCTTCATCTTTCTGGTGGAATAATGGGATATAAAGCTCTGGCTCTGAAGGATAAGCTGGCAATTGTAAAATTGGTTAATATCATCAAAAAGAAGAAGATTGATACTAATAGTCTAAAGAACATTAATACTGATAAGTTATTTCAGCAAACCGGGCAGACAAAAAGAGCCATAAATTACTTCTGGAAGCCATTTATAATAGCGGTATTTAACGCTGAGCCGCAAGATACATCGGCTTATTTATTCAGCCATATAATCAAGGTTGGTTTCATCGAAAAAGGCGGATCTGAGCTGGTTTTACCAGAAGGATTTTTAAGCGATATTTTTGTAGATCCTGCTATAAGTTATCTGATGACCAATGGCGTAGAAATATTAAGTAATAAAAGAGCAACAGGATTTAAGTTTAATGATAATATGATAACTGCATTAATACTTGAAGATAACACAGAAATTAAAACTGATATATATATAAGCGCTGTACCGTTCTTTAATTTTAAAATGCTCTTAGGTGAAGAAAGTCACACAAAGTATTTCAGTGGCTTTAAGGAATTAAGCTCCTCACCTATTGTTAATATCCACTTAAAATTTGATAAAGATATCAGTAGTATCTTTAAAACTAAGTTCATTGGTTTGCTAAACACTCATTCACAATGGGTTTTTAAAGTAACAAATGACCAGGTTTGCATTGTGATAAGCAGTGCCAAAGAAATAGCTGAAAAAACAAAAGAACAAATAATAGAGTTAGCAGAAAAAGAATTGAAAATGTGTATTCCTGAATTTAAAGATCTTAAGGTAACAGCATCAAGGGTAATTAAGGAAACCAGAGCAACATTTGTACCGGATAGTGATTCGTTAAAAAATAGACCCGGGAACCGAACAGGTATAAGTAATTTATACCTTACAGGTGACTGGATAGAAACAGGGCTTCCTTCAACAATAGAAGGAGCAGTTAAAAGCAGTAAGAATTGTGTAAATGAAATTATAAGTGCGAAAAATAATATTTAATAAATGTATAAATAACGAATCAATTTAAAAAATAACCAAAAAATACCTAAAGGAAGGGTAACACTATGGGACATCAAAATCAAATTGAAGATACAAAAACCGGAAGTGCGCCGGTTGGTATCAGTTTGAAGAAAACAGAGAGCAAAGAATCTGAAATTCAACGTTTATTGCTTGAAGAAAGAATGCGTCTTGAAAAAGAGTATGGCGTTGAAGCTAAGCGCATTGATCATTTTAAAAGACCGCTTGAAAACACGTTTACAAAAGATCAGAGAGCCAATACAACAATTCTGTTTGGTGGATTAACATGGAAACATGAAAAGCTTATCAAGGGTGTTTTAGAAGGATTAGGCTACAAGGCTTCTGAAATTCCGGTTCCTGATAAAAAAGCCTTCCAGTTAGGTAAAGAGTACGGAAATAACGGGCAGTGTAACCCAACTTACTTCACAGTTGGTAACCTTGTTCAGTTTTTACAGGATCTTGAAAAATCAGGCATGACCAAAGAACAAATAATAAGCGAATATGTATTCTTTACAGCAGGCGCCTGCGGTCCATGCCGCTTTGGTATGTATGAAGCTGAATACCGCCTTGCACTCCGCAATTCAGGCTTCGATGGCTTCAGAGTATTGATATTCCAGCAGACAGGCGGTTTAGAGCAGGATGAAATGGAAGCAGGTCTTGAAATGAACCTTGATTTCTTCCTTGGTATTTTAAATGCCATTAACATTGGTGATATCATTAATGATGTTGCTTACCAAATAAGACCTTATGAAGTAACACCTGGTGAAACCGATAAAGTTCTTAACGATGCTATGGATATGATGTATGCAAGAATGAAAGAAAAAAAATATTTTGATTTCAATTCCAAGCTTGGTTCATTAATGAGCAAGGTTCCCGGATCGAATTATATTCAGCGTTTTGTTGAACAGGTAATGAGCGATTATTATCTTGAAACACTCAAAGAAATTCACGACAAGTTCAACGCCATTAAAGTTGATAGAACCCGTGTTAAGCCTATTTGCAAAGTTACAGGCGAGTTCTGGGCGCAGACAACCGAAGGCGACGGAAACTTCAACATGTTCCCATTCCTTGAAAGAGAAGGAGCTCAGTTGCTCATAGAGCCAATTGCTACATGGATACTTTATATGCTTCATCAGGCTAAGAACATGTACCATGACAGAAAAGGTATCAAAGAAGGAGAAGATGCACCTAAAGCCTTCCAGGTTCTTAAGAAATTAAAGAATTTAACAGATTACAAGAAAACAGTAACTATCTTAACAATAGCTGAAAAGGTTTTTGACCGTGAATATAACAGGATAAGAGACATATTTGAAGGTATGCCTCACCACCTTGTAAGCCAGCTTGAAATGCAGAGACTGGGTCACCCATTCTACAATTCAAGAGTTGAAGGCGGCGAAGGTCACTTAGAAGTAGCAAAGAATATCTATTATGCAAATAATGATCTTTGCCACATGGTACTTTCATTAAAACCGTTTGGATGCATGCCATCATCACAATCAGATGGTGTACAGTCAGCGGTTACCTCAATGTTCAAGGATATGATATTCATTCCTATTGAAACCTCCGGTGAAGGTGATGTAAATGCTCACTCAAGAGTGCAGATGGCTCTTGGCGAAGCAAAAGCTAAGGCTAAACTTGAATTCAAAAAATGCCTTGATGGAACAGGTTATACCATGGAAGAGATCAGAGCATATATCAGCGCTAACGATTACCTCTCAAGACCGTTCTACACTGTCGGACACAGAAAAGGTATAGTTGGTGTTGCTGCTAATTTTGTTATGGATGTTGCTGATAAGATGAAGAAAGACGGAATAAAATCTGTTGTTTCAGCAAAAGAATCAGTTAATGCTTAAACTATTGTTGAATTAGAAATCTAATAAAAATATGACAAATCAACTTGACAGATCCGGTAAATCACCTCTTTTTATCGGCTTTGACGTAGGTTCAATCCCGAGTACTCGGGATAAAAGCTGTTGTAATGAATTTAAAATATATTGATAAACAAAATAAAAATGCTAAATAATAAATCACCTCTTTTTATCGGATTTGATGTAGGTTCTACTACCGTCAAGGCAGTTGTTATGGATATTGATAACGATAAAATACTTTGGTCAGATTACCAGCGCCACGATACCAGGCAGCCCGAGAAATCTCTTGAGCTGTTATTGGATGCTGAAACGAAACTGGGCAAAGATGCGTTTATAGGAGCCAGGATATTTATAACCGGTTCAGGCGGAAGCAATATTGGCCGTTTCCTTGGCGCGAAATTTGTACAGGAAGTAAATGCAGTATCACTTGCAGTAGAAAAATTCTATCCGAAAACACTTTCAGTAATTGAGCTTGGCGGACAGGATGCAAAAATTATTGTTTTCAAGGAAGATCCTGAAACAGGAAAGAAGAAAAAAATTCCTTCGATGAACGATAAATGCGCTGGTGGAACAGGCGCGGTAATTGATAAGATAAATGCTAAGCTTAAAATACCCGCAGCCGAACTTTGTAATATGGGATATAATGGTATAAAACTCCACCCTGTTGCAGGCAAGTGCGGTGTGTTTGCTGAAACCGATATTAACGGTTTACAAAAATCCGGGGTTCCATCAGATGAGCTTATGGCGAGTCTGTTTGAATCTATCATACAGCAGAACCTTTCAGTATTAACACGCGGACATACATTAAGACCTGAAGTATTATTACTCGGAGGTCCTAACTGTTATATTAAAGGAATGATGGATTGCTGGAGGGCTAATATACCTAAGATGTGGGATGAAAGAAATGTTCCGTATGATAAGAATGTCCCAATAGAAGACCTGATCCGCGTTCCTGAAAATGCGCAGTACTTTGCGGCTATTGGCGCAATCGAGTACGGCAAGGAAGAAGAGCCGGAAATTGGAATGTATAAAGGATATGCTGACCTGGAATATTACATTAACGTTGGAAGAGCTGAAGAGAAGAAAAAACTGATGAAGCTCTCAGGCGGCGGTGGTTTATATAAAGATGAAGCTGACTTGGCTAATTTCAAGGAAAAATATAAGATACCAAAATTCACACCTGCAACATTTAAACCGGGTGAAGTTGTAAGAGGGTTCATTGGACTTGATGGAGGCTCAACCTCAACAAAAGCCGCGCTTATTTCATTGGATAAGCAGGTACTTGTTAAATCATACCAGCTTTCAAAAGGTAACCCTATTGAAGATACAGTTGAAATACTTCAAAAGCTCCGTGACCAGGTTGAAGAACAGGGCGCAACGCTTGAAGTGCTCGGTGTTGGAACTACCGGTTATGCCAAAGATATATTAAGAGACGTTTTGCATGGTGATGTAGCGCTTGTTGAAACAGTTGCGCATACAGAAGCTGCTATACATTTCTATCCTGATACAGACGTTATTGTTGATGTAGGCGGTCAGGATATTAAGCTTATTATTCTTGACCAGGGACGTGTAACTGATTTCAAGCTGAATACACAATGTTCAGCGGGTAATGGTTACTTCCTGCAGTCAACTGCCCAAGGTTTCGGATATGCAGTAGAAGATTTTGCTGATATTGCTTTTTCAGCCAAGCAGTACCCTACTTTTGGGTATGGCTGCGCGGTATTTATGCAGTCTGATATAGTTGACTTCCAGCGCCAGGGATGGAAACCTGAAGAAATAATGGCAGGACTTGCAAACGTACTTCCAAAGAATATTTGGCTTTATGTTTCGCAAATACCAAACTTAGCCAAGCTTGGAGAGAATTTTGTGCTCCAGGGCGGCACTCAGTATAACTTAGCTGCTGTAAAGACACAGGTTGATTTTATTACCGATAGATTCAAAGGAAGCGGAACTGAGGCTAATGTGTTTGTTCACAAACATACAGGTGAAGCCGGCGCTATTGGATGTGGACTGGAAGCTGCAAGGCTTTACCACAACGGAATGAGAACACAGTTCATTGGACTTGAAAAAGTTGCGAGAATTATGTTCAAGACCACAAGAAATGAATCAACCAGATGCTATTTCTGCAAAAATAAATGCTTAAGAACATTTATTGATGTAGCAACAGAAGAAAAAGCAATTCCGTATGTTACAGATGAATCAATTGAATTTCCAAAAGATAAAATAGTAAATCCTGATTCAAAGGTTCCTATTGTTGATGGTACTCAGCGCCTTATTATAGCTACATGCGAAAAAGGAACAGTTGAAGATCTTAGCTCAATGAAAGATATTAAGAAGGGTCTTGAGGCAATAAAAGATATTACACCAAACCTTGTTGAATATGCAGCAGTTGAAGTCTGGAAATCACAGAGCCCTAAGAAAGTAATGGATGAAATTCCTGTGCTTTCAAAGATTGAAGAGCTTAAAATGAAGTTCGACAAAAAGGCTAAGGAAAAATTCAACAGGCGTGTTGAGCTGATGAAGAACAGGAATAAAGTAGTTATTGCAATGCCCAGGGTTCTTAATATGTATGCGCAGACACCATTCTATACTGCATATTTTGAAGCTTTGGGTGTTAACCCGGGAAATATTGTATTTTCGGAATACACAAGTGAGGAATTATATAAAGAAGGCGCAAAACGCGGAGCTATTGACCCGTGTTTCCCTTCAAAAGTGGGTATTCCTCATATTCATAACTTAATTTATAAAATTCACAAAAAGAAGAAAATAGATTATATCTTCTTCCCTATTGTTGATACTATTCCATCAGACCTGATATATGCACAGCAGCATCATGCATGTCCAACTGTAACAGCAACCACAGAGGCTGTCAAAGCCGCATTTACTAAGGAAAGTGATATATTCAAAGATGCAGGAATAGAATATATTAACACATACCTGTATATGACAGAGCCTAAGCTTTGCGCTAAACAGATGCTTGAGGAATGGGGTCCGAAACTTGGACTTGGCGAAGAAGAAAATACACGTGCAATTGATGAAGCATACAAAGCTTTGGATAAATACACTGTCGATATGCGTAAGATAGGGCGTGAAGCTTTGGAACAGCTTGAAAGGGACAATAAGATAGGTATTGTGGTACTTGCAAGGCCATATCACAACGATCCCGGTATGAACCATGAGATACTTGAGGAATTTCAGAAACTTGGCTACCCTGTTTTTAACCAGGATGCATTGCCGACTGATGAGGATATACTTGAGAAGCTCTTTGGCGATGAAATAAAAGCAGGCATTATAAAAAGCGGTATGGATGTTGGTGATGTTTGGAAGAACTCATACAGCGAGAACACAACTCGTAAGGTATGGGCTGCTAAATTCGCTGCAAGGCATCCAAACCTGGTTGCACTTGAGCTTTCATCATTCAAATGCGGACATGATGCTCCTATTTACACTGTTATAGAAGAGATCGTATCGGATAGCGGAACGCCTTACTTCTCATTCAAAGATATTGATGAGAACAAGCCTACCGGTTCTATTAAGATTCGTGTTGAGACCATTCATTACTTCCTGAAGCGTTACAGAGAAGATATGGTTGTTAAGGATAAGAAAATTATGTCAATTGAAGATAAGATGAAAGAATTTGAAGAAAAGATAAGAAAACAATATGAACTTCAGGAGAGACTGGACTCAATACACAAGAAACAAGGTACAGGAAAATATCATAACGGCAGTATGAATTCAAACGCTATTGAAATTGACATGAGTAAGGTCAAAACTAACGGCAATAATACTGTTGAAGTAACAGAAGCTGAAGAAGTAGAAGTTTAAAACTTTTGCTGATATTTTTTGAAAGGGACGCATATTTGCGTTCCTTTTTTTTTATATTTAAATCAAAAATAATCTGGATATAAAAGTGCACTTCGTGACCAGCCTTTGCCCTGTTAAAACTGTGCAGGCAGGGAATGACTCACTATTGCCTTTTAAACCTGTATAATTCTACTTTTGTGGGAGTTAGATAATAAGTTATTTTAAAATCCTGGATATAATTTTTTTCAAGACCGGAAATATAAACCTGATACTGTGAGGTATCTACAGCGCTGTAATCCAGTATTACCCAGAATCTTTCAGGCTTTTGTGTATTTATTGAATCAAGAATTTCATTCCATCCATACCTTATGTAAGTCGGTTCCGGTAGCTTTAAACCCTCTTGTTTCTTAGAATAAGTGATAGTCCATCCATTATAATGAGGTTCTACATATATCCTGTCACCGCGCTTATAATCAGTATTTATCTGCTGAATAAGTTCCCTGTAGTTATCGTTTTTAAAATTAAATGAGT
>JAYTUN010000167.1:0-4631 GCA_043744495.1 Ignavibacteria bacterium | reverse complement strand
CATTATTGCAATACTTTAATGCTTCGTTGTTGCCCCCAGCAAAGCCAAGATTTTCATATGTAGATATTACCTTGATTCTCTTATCTTCAAATGTACCTTGCACAAACTCAACGCTTCCGTCAACAGAAGCATTATCGAAGAAAATTATTTCAAACTCCGGATACGTTTGTGCCAGCACGCTATCCATACATTTTTTCAGGAATTTCTTTCCGTTATAGTTCAGTATTATTATTGATACCATCACTAATAATTAGATGTGTTATAGTAAAATACATATATATTATAAATTGTAATTATGTCGACTATTATAAAAAACAAAACTAGCGTCAAAACAAGGGTATTCTTCCATTTTGATAATTTTAGAGAATCTATTAACTTTTGCAGGCCAATTGTAAATAAAACTGAAATTACTGAAATTACCGGAAAAATAAACCTGCCTTGGGATTGATTATAGGTTAAATTATAATAAATAATACCAACCAAGCAACCCAAAGTAAGAAGTATAGAATAAATGAGTTTTTTATTAGATTTAAGACTCTCAATTCCATTTTTTATAAAACCCAAAAGTGAAAGTAAAAAAATAAGAATATAAAATACATAGACATATAGCGGTAGAATTAAATTCATCCAACCAAGCGCACCGATAAACGATCTGACAAAACTTGGAACAAATGGGGTAATAAAGTATATCGAAAATAGAGATTTCTCATTTATTAATCCTTTAAGTGTCTCAAACTCCATTTGGGTAGCCAAAAAATCGCCATATATCAATTTATTTCTTATGAAATACCAGGAACTAACGAGTAATATGAATATTATTGTTATTAAAGAATTAATAATAGTTTGTTTTCTGTCATTGCTATTCGTTATAAATTTTATAGATTCTATAATGAGAAAAACAGGGACTAGATAAAGTAGTGTTTTCTTGGTCAATATTCCTAATCCAATCAATAACCCTAAATATACGTAACTGGCTTTTGTATTGCTATTTTTTGAATCTTTTAAAATTAAAAATATACAAATTGTAGAAAGTAAGTTCGCTAAATTATCGTTATTAATTACGGAACTTATAAAAATAAACTGTGGTAAAGAAGCAACAAAAAAGCATGTTAGAAAAACATATTCTGATTCTTTAAAAAATAATCTTGCTATTTTGATAATGAAAAGTAAGTTTAATAAGGAAAAGAGTATTGAAAAAAACCTGATGCAATAAAACAAAATCTTGTCTTCTCTATCAAGAAAAACGCCATCATTTATATGATTGAAGACCGGAAGTTTGCCTTCTATAACTTTTTTCCAATCATGTTTTTTATTCACAATCAAATTAAACCTTACATGAGAGTCTGTATTTAAGAAATAATTAAAAAAACCAGTTACAATGTAATATAATGGATGTTGATGTCCTTCTCCAACATGCCTTTCCGGATTAGTCAAATCTTCATACTGATTTGGTAAAGTATTGTACTTTGAAACAAAGTTAATGTATTGCAAATGAAATTGTTCATCCGGGGCTTCAAACGGAGGAATAACAACCATAAAGATCATTGAGATCACCGAAAAGTATATAAATATCCATTTGGTATATTTCATCTGCTAAAAAGTCTCCTTATATATTTATTATCAATTTTTTTCATTTTCTGAATTTTGTATCTTTCCGGCAGCTTGGTAATAAGTAAAATAATCCCACTTAAATAACCTCTAACCGCCCTGAAGAAAATTGTCCATGAGTGAAACCTGATAAACGAGTAATATCTTTTCAACCTTGCAATAAAAAATAGCGGCTGATAAAGAATGTATGTTGAAAGCGGATAATTTTTAATTCTCATTAATACCAGGTTCCTCTCACACATTTCAGTCTGAAATCCATGCGTAGCAATGGAGCTTGTGCCGCCTCTTTTATGATAACATACAGCATTGGGCTGGTATAAACACTTATAACCTGCCAGTTGTGCCCGGAAACTGAGATCAATATCTTCATAGTACGCGAAAAACGTTTCATCGAATAATCCAATATCTTCAAATATTTCTTTTTTATAAAATGCAGCACCGGCGCAAGCGCCGAAAATATATTCTATTTTATTGTATTGACCGCTATCTTTTTCGCCATGCCCGCGTGCAAGGGGAGAGCCGCCATTCGCCTTAATAAAATCCCCGCAATCATCAATTATATCTCTATTGAAATAATTAAGCATTTTTACAGCTAAAATGGAAGCTTCGGGATTATTTATGAAAGTCGTAATTGCTGTTTCAAGGAAATGACTTTCAAGCTCAATATCATTATTAAGCAAAAAAAGATACTCACTCTTTAAGTTACTTAATGAATATTTTATACCTTCATTGCAGGCTTTTGCAAAACCTGAGTTATATCCAATATTTATTGTTACCGAATCAGGAAAATGTTCTTTAGTGTAATCAATTGACTTATCTACAGAGCCATTATCACTAAGAATAACAATAAAATCCTTATAACTCTGCAATTTCAGTGAGGCGTAACACGTTTTAAGGTGTTCGAGACCGTTATAATTTGGGATAATTATACTAATCAATCTTTTTTTCCAGTTGATTTAAGAAGTTTAATACCTTTAAGATAAAATAAACTATCCTCTTTAAAATATCCTTTTTCAACCAACCTTGGGATACTTTGCTCATGACCGGGCCAGAAAGGTTCATGTACTATAATATAGTCAGGTTTATAATATTCAAACCATTTATCGAATTGTTGTTTTCCTATAAATTCCGCATTTAATGGATTTGTTAACCCAAGTATATCTATAATGTACCGTTTAGAATACCACCCAACATGTCCGATCTCAATAGCAGCTATTTTTGAATCTGCAGGAGTATTATTCTTCAGCCAGTCTCCCAGATATTTGTAATCTCCTTTGGGTTTTTCATTAACCAGTGTGCGCGCTGTTTCAAGATGAGTTAAAATACAATAAACAAAGATAAGAACTAAGGCAATGGATCTGACGATTGGAATAAAACCTCTGAATTTAATAAACTGAAATATTTTAACGGACCCAAAAGCTACAAGGATATAAAATGTCAAGAATACTGGTGCATAATACCAGTGATAATTTGGAATATTTAATGCAGTATAGAATAACATTAATAAAAATGAATTTATACATAAAATAATGACCACCTTGTTTTTATTGGATACTGCAATTCCAATAATAGAAAAAGAAATAATAAAGAAAATAAATAATGCCTGGTTGTTGAACATATTAAAAAGATAATCTGCACCCATTAAGAAAGAATAACTTCCCCATAGACCTGATTGACCCTGTGCAATCTTTGCT
The DNA here is from genome assembly GCA_043744495.1 of Ignavibacteria bacterium. Lineage (GTDB taxonomy): Bacteria > Bacteroidota > Ignavibacteria > Tepidaquicellales > OLB5 > OLB5. The sequence goes on along the minus strand of JAYTUN010000167.1, from coordinate 1,329 downwards.
GTTAACGTGTGAGGGAAAAGCTGTCCATAGTAAAAATGATTTATCCCTAAATTAATTGCAAGTATTATCAAAAGAGGAATTAGATAAACTATTTTAAGATCTTTCCTGTTTTCTTTAATTATTAGTGATGTTAATATTATTACTAAAAAAATCCCTTCGCCCCTGGTTGTTAATAATAATGAAGAGGCGATAGAAAACAGCAGCAGTTTATTGTTTAAATAAAAGTAAATAGAAACAATAGATAAAAAAATAAACAGGTTTGTTTCCATACCAAATACGAGGTAAAAGTATTTTGCTGTAATTAACAGTAAAGAAGCAATAAATCCCACATAATAAAGCTTCATATCCCTGAAAATATACACTATTGTAACCGAAGAGGCTGTAAGCAAAATTCCGTTCAATACAACCTGGGTAATTTCAACCTCCCTTGTTATAGATGAAATTATTACTGATAAATAAATATATAAAGGAGAGGTGAGCGCGTTAAACTTCTCTCCAATATTATATACCAGCCCGTTACCCTGTATGAAATTTTCAATATAACGGTAATAAATAAGCGCGTCATCAAGCTGAAAATTACTGTTGAGATATGTTACTAATGTACCTAAAGTAACAACAAGAATTAAATTTATCCTGATTAATTTATTATTCATTCTTTTCAGAAAATTAGAAATTATATTTATTAATTATAATGAGCTGATAAAACTACTGCCCCGGTCAGATCAATTAAAAAAAATATTACAAAAAAAGCAATATAAGCATATTCCCATACTCTTTTCGGGGGGACAGGATATTTCAGCTTATTAATACCATATAATGAAATTATAAATATTAAAGATAAAACAGGGAACATGTACCTTCCCTGGTATTGGGTAAAGGTAAGATTAAAATATACGATCCCTGCCAGACACGAAATGATAAACAATAATGCAAATATGATATCAAAATTTTTTTCTTTTACTGCATAGTACGTACCGTAACCAAAACCTGAAGCAAAAAAGACCAGGTAAATATATCCTGTTATTGAAGGAAGCGGGATATTCATCCACCCGAATACCCCTACAAAAGAGTGAAATAATTCAACGGCGAAAGGATTAATGAAATAATACGAGAATATTGATTTTTCAGTAAGAAACTGCGTCATAGTAACTTTTTCCATTTCACTTCCCAGTATATCACCATATAACAGGTAATTTCTAACAAAAACAAATGCAGAAATGATTATAAACGATATACAAAATAAAATAATATTTTTAAACTGTATTTGTTTTTTACCTTTTGAAAAAAGTAAGATAATATATATTATCACAGTACATGGGAATATAAAAA
>JAYTUN010000166.1:0-4633 GCA_043744495.1 Ignavibacteria bacterium | reverse complement strand
GGCTGAAGCTAAATATATTTTCATTAATAATACACGAGTTAATACTCGTAGTTAAAATAAAAACAATGATTTGCAAGCTGAGCGGTCAACTTGAGTAAGTAATATGATTTGTATCATATAATATATCATAGTTAATTTATATATTTGCGTTCTAGGAGTCTTAATATTATAAATTAATGTTTCGGAGAATATATGAAACCTATTATAATCCTTTTTACCTTTTTAACTTTATCATTTAATGTAACTAATTCCCAATGGGTTTACCAGCAAGTCCCCTCAAATGCCAGCTATTACATTACTATTGATTTTTCATCAGCACAAAATGGAATTGCAGGTGGAACTTATTATCCCAATTTTATAGGCAGAGGTGCTTTTACCATAAATGGAGGTACTAACTGGCAATCTTCACAATTACCTGATTCATGCAGGGTAATGGTTGAAGTGGATTTTATTGATAATACAACCGGATATTGCGCAGGAGCTTATAATACTTCTTTGTTAACAGGTCCGGTTGATTTAACCCAATACGATAAAAAGACTTTAAGATCTTTATTCCCGTATTCTGGCAGCAGTGGATATAAAGGTTTATTTATGAAGACAACAAACGCAGGACAAAGCTGGTTTACTTATGGCACACTGCCTTCAAATGTTTATTATCTTCTTGGGCTTAAATTTGTAAATGCTGCAACTGGTTTTGCTCTAGCATCTTATGATTATTCAGGCGGAGTAAACGATGGAGTGATAAAAACTACAAATGCTGGTCTGAACTGGTTTGCATTAACTATGCCTGAAAATATAAATTCATTGAATGATATATATTTCTATGATATCAATACCGGATATGCAGTTGGTTATGATAAAGTTATTGATACTGCAAGGGGTGTCATTCTGAAAACTACCAATTCAGGTTCTAGCTGGAGCAGACAGATATTTATGCAGTTACGTGAGTTTCAAAGTATTGATTTTGTTAATTCAACGACTGGATTAGCTGTTAGTTCAGAAAATGATATAACTGCCCCGATATTCAGCAATATCTATAAAACGACCAATGCCGGTGTAAACTGGATATTAGTATCATTTAATAGTGATATAGATATCCACAGTGCGGATTTTGTACCTGGGACAGGAACAGCACTTGCTTACGGTTCAAGAAATTTAGCACCTTCATATTACAAAGATTTTGTTTCTAAAACTTCAAATTATGGTAATAACTGGAGTGTAAGTTCATTTAATGACACAGGTTTAATATTGATGTGTTCTAAATTTATCAATCAGAATAACTGGTATTTAGCAGGTGGTAATTTTGATGTAAGCAATAGTCCGGTAATTTTACATACAGGAAACGGAGCTCCTATTGCTATAGAGCAAACCGGCTATGAAATGCCAAAATACTTTTCTTTATCGCAAAATTATCCAAACCCGTTCAATCCAAGTACTAAAATAAAATTTGCTATTTCGGGCTCATCTGTAGCACAGACATTCCTGTCTGTGTTTGATATCCTCGGTCGTGAGGTTGTTGTACTTGTAAATGAGCAATTACAACCCGGCACTTATGAGGTAGAATGGGATGGAAGCAATTATTCAACTGGTATTTATTTCTATAAATTAACAACTTCTAAGTTTTCTGATACAAAAAGGATGATATTAATAAAGTAGGTCATAGGCACGCCTTTGACTTCTTAAATTTATGAAATATCTAATTGTTTTAATATTTCTTTTTCTATTTGCTTCATGCTCAAAGGAAGAGCCGCCTGCTGTTGGAGATAATGATATAGTTTATGTATGCTCAAGCAATTCCGCTAAGACTTATCATACATTCCGTGATTGTGGTTCACTGAAATCATGTAAGGAAGATATACTCGAAGTTACACGCCGCAAAGCAAGAGAGAACGAAAGAATAATTTGTATGAACTGCAAAAAGAGGGAAGAAGAACAGGAGAGGAATAAAGATTCCGTTAAAGAATAAAGATTTTGTTATAAAATAAACTTAAAATTTTGGCATAAAAAAATCCCGCCATTTAGCGGGATTATTTGTTGATATTAATTCATCTGTTTAGCTTACTGCATTTCAACAAGTTCTTTATTATTCATCAATCCGGCAGACTTTAAAAATCCATCATTTGATTCAGCTTCAATATCAAGCGCCATGTTTCCTTTTGTCCCCGGAAGTTTAACTATCCCTATCTTGCCGAATAATAATATAATGTAATATGTGATATCAATCTCAAACCATCTCACTCCAAAATTTATAGAAGATGCATGTTTGTGATGGTCGTTATGATAAGCTTCACCCATTAAAAGAAGATCAACAGGAAGTAAATTTGTTGAAGTATTTTTCATATCGAAATTCCTGTAACCAATTTTATGTGCAAGCCAGTTAATGATAGCCCCATGAACAGGAACCATGAGCATTTCAACCGGCAGCAGCAGGAAATACCAGTACGATGGCGCAAATATAATATAGATGGAAATATAAATACCAACCCATATCAGCTTTGATGTTTTTGTAACCGTCCACCTGTCAAACCACTGCCAATCAGGCAGGTCTTTCAAAAAACGTTTTTCAGGCTCTATCTTCTTTTTGAAGATACCCGAATAAACTCTTTTTGTATTTTTCATCAGTGAATACGGGTTTGTAAAATATATGGGTGAGTGCGGGTCTTTATCTGTATCAGTATAAGCATGATGCATCCTGTGCATGATAGCATATGCGCGCGGACTCATATACGATGACCCCTGTGATAAATAGCACAATATGTAAAATGTGCGTTCCCAGAATTTATTCATCTTAAAAGCGCTATGCGATGCGTAGCGGTGATGAAAAAATGTCTGGAAGAATAAAGATAAATACCAGTGCGTAATGAAAAATAATATGAACATAATTATGTTATCTTAATTAAGTGATTAAGTTATCAGGGTTTTTAAAGGGAATGTAAGTGAAGTTTTAAATACTACAAAACTTTATCACTTATTATACTATCAGCTAAGTCAAGATCTTTTTCATGCTCAATTTTATGGGCATTATTCTGTAGCTGAACTATTCCCAGCTTGCTGAATGCAAGAATTATATAATATGTAACATCAATTTCATACCACTTAACACCCATTTTAATGCTTGCCGGATTCCTGTGATGATCATTGTGGTATGACTCGCCAAGGAATACAAAATCGAACGGGTATAAATTTGTTGAAGTATTTTTAAGTTCAAAATTCCTGTAGCCAAATTTATGTCCGTACCAGTTTATTACAACTGCATGTGCGGGATTCATAAGTATTGTTACAGGCAGCAAAAGATACTGCCACCATGCTGTTGCGAATATCACGTAAAAAGCGATATAAACTGCTATCCATAAAACTTTTATCCAGCGTGAGTCAGCCCAGTTATCAAACCACGGCCAGTCAGGTACATCTTTCTTAAAGCGATTTTCGATATCAATATTTTCCCAATAACAAGCTGTGTACATTTTCCTGGTATTTTCCATCATTGCAAACAGGTTTTTATGGTTTTTGGGTGAGTGAGGGTCTTTAGGTGTATCAGCGTAAGCATGGTGCATTCTGTGCATGTAAGCATATGCCCTTGGGCTCATATAAGTTGCGCCCTGTGCAAGAAATGCGAACACATAGAAGAACCGTTCCCAGAATTTATTCATTTTAAATGACCTGTGTGCAGCGTATCGGTGCTGAAGGAAAGTCTGTGAGAAAATTGAAGTGTACCACTGAATAATGAAAAAAATGATAATTACCATGAAGCTTGATTCCTGATTTTGTGATTTTTGTGAGAATTAATAATTTCGGTTTGGTTGAATGAGGTTCCGTACATTTGCCTAATATAACCATATAATATCAAAATTAAAACGCACAGTAATTTGCAATTTTTGCGGAATTACCGGCAATTGTATGATATTAATGAAAAATATTTCATAAAACGACATTATTTTTGATATTAAATCTGTTTTGCAGGAGTTTGCTTTTGCAGGTAATATACCTCACTCTTCGACGAGTCATCGACCAACCCTCCTGAATGCGGGTGCAGTTCCCCTCGATCCCGCTTAGCAGAATCTCGGGAGGGCAACTTCCTCCACTCCGTGAAGTAAGCCAAGAAAAACACCGGAGGGGAGTGACTGGTTTTCGTAGAGACGACCCGGTGTATAAGTCCCCCTTTTTAAAGGGGGAGATTCAGTGTTAAGTTTCATTAATCAATAATTAAAAGAAAAACTTCTCGCTGCCTGGATCTACGATGGGGATTAGAAATATCAGAGTAAACATTATTTCCAAATCCCCATCTAAAATCTACGTAAGAGAATAATATTGTTCAATCGTGGATTGCTCTGTATTCCGGATCCTCTTCCCCCTTTACAAGGAGGACTAAAAGCAAGGCAGGCAGTCCATCGGTTTCGAATCTGCCGGTGCACTTCTCCCCATAGGAGCGAGGGGGGCGACTGGTTTTCGTAGAGACGACACGGTGTATAAGTCCCCCTTTTTAAAGGGGGAGATTCAGCTTTAAGTTTCATTAATCCATAATTAAAAGAAAAACTTCTCGCTGCCTGGATCTACGTTGGGGATTAGAAATATCAGAGTAAACATTATTTCCAAATCCCCATCTAAAATCTACGTAAGAGAATAATATTGTTCA
>JAYTUN010000165.1:0-4636 GCA_043744495.1 Ignavibacteria bacterium | reverse complement strand
TTCCTTTTCTGTTATTTTTTTGTTTCACAAAACAAATTTAACAGTTAAGAACCAGATTTTCTTTCACTTAATGACTACTTTTGTGTCGTGTACTAAGCAAAAAATACAAATGAGTTTCTGATACTGATCGTTACTTCATTAATTAATTTTTACATATATACATAAGTATATTTAAAGGAATTGAAAAAAGTTTAACTAATATTTATTACAGAGTATAATAATATAAAAATTAATTTTCCATAATCTCAGCAATTGAATTAAAGTATGAATCATTTGCTTTTTGTAGCTGTATATTTATTACACTATTTATATTAATTGAATTACCTCCAACTGTACCGATATTTGTGAAAAATATATTATTTTTTTCACAAATTTTACTCACATTATCTTCTGATGATTTGTTAAATGAAATTATTATCCAGCTTTGCGATTCATTGAATAACACGAAATCTTTCCTCATGCCATAATTAATATTAACATTACAACCAACCTGCAAAGTTCTGTTCATTAAACAGGATTCTGAAATTGATACTGCAAGCCCGCCATCTGAAACATCATGAGCAGAATGTATTTGTTTGTTCCTGATCAATTCAAGGATACATGTAATAAGATCTTTTTCAGCATTTAGGTTAACATTTGGCGCATCGCCTGTAACTTTATCATGAATAAGCTTTACATACTCACTTCCGCCTAAGCCATCAATATAACCATTGGCTTGCTCATTTGGAGTTCCAATTAATGCAATAACATCACCTTCATTTTTAAAATATGATGTCATAACAAGATCTGTATCTTCAATTAAACCTACCATTCCTATTGTGGGTGTGGGATAAACAGCATAATCGGGTGATTCATTATAGAAGCTTACGTTTCCTCCTGTTACAGGAGTATTTAACATTTTACATGCATCACCAATTCCCCTAATTGATTCACGGAACTGGTAATAAACTTCCGGTTTGTATGGATTCCCGAAATTGAGGCAATTTGTAATTGCCAGTGGTTCTGCCCCCGTGCAGGCAACGTTACGGGCTGATTCGCAAACTGCTATCACAGCTCCTTTATATGGATTAAGATAAACATACCTTCCATTGCAGTCGGTTTTCATTGCAAGCGCTTTTTTTGTTCCTTTAATTCTTACTACCGAAGCATCGCCTCCTGGCATAACTATTGTATTTGTCCTTACCTGTGTATCATACTGCTCATACACCCAGTTTTTATTTGCTATGTTTGGTGATGAAAGAAGTTTTATCAATACTTCATTATAATTACCCGGTTCGGGCAGTGAATTAAAATCGAAACTGCGAAGCTCGTTAAAGTAAGCCGGTTCTGTTGATTCACGTACATAAACAGGTGCATCTCCGCCAAGGACTAGTGTATTTGCGGGGACTTCTGCAACTATTTTTCCATGATAAGAAATTTTTACATTTGGTCCTTTTGTTACTGTACCAATTTGTACACAGTTCAGATCCCATTTATCAAAAATTATCTTGGCAATATCTTCTTTACCTTTTTGTACAACAACAAGCATTCTTTCCTGTGATTCAGAAAGCATTAATTCATAAGCAGACATGTTCTCTTCGCGGGCGGGGACAAAATCTAAATTAATATCCATGCCCATTCCATCTTTTGCGCTCATCTCACAGGTTGAGCATGTTATACCTGCTGCTCCCATATCCTGCATACCAACTACAACTCCGCTTTTAATTAGCTCTATTGATGCTTCAAGCAGTAGCTTTTCAGTGAACGGGTCGCCAACCTGAACAGAGGGACGTTTTGCTTCCGATGCTTCTGAGATCTCCTCTGATGCAAATGTTGCCCCATGAATGCCGTCTCTGCCGGTTGATGAACCGACAATGAAAACAGGATTACCAATGCCTTTGGCGGTTGCCTTGGCAACTTCATCATGTTTAACAATTCCTACAGCCATTGCGTTAACAAGCGGATTATCCCTGTAACATTCATCAAAATAAATTTCTCCCCCAACAGTAGGAACTCCAAAGCAATTACCATAATCACCAATACCCTTTACAACATTTTTGAAAAGGTATTTTGTTCTTTGGACTCCATCTTCTGATAAATCAGACGTCTCCCCCTTAGCAAGAGGGGGGTTAGGGGGGGTGATTTTACCAAATCTAAGTGAATTTAATGCGGCAATGGGTCTGGCTCCCATTGTGAAGATATCACGCAAAATGCCGCCAACACCAGTAGCTGCACCCTGGTATGGCTCAACTGCTGAGGGATGGTTATGAGATTCAATTTTGAATGCAACGGCTAAGCCATCGCCAATATCCACCAGACCCGCGTTTTCTTCGCCTGCGCCAACAAGCAGCCTGCCGCCTGAGCGGGGAAGTTTTTTAATTTCTAGAATTGAATTTTTGTATGAGCAGTGTTCTGACCACATTACTGAGTATATTCCAAGCTCAGTATAGGTTGGTTTTCTGCCTAATATTTTAAGTATCCTGTTATATTCTTCTTCAATTAAGCCAAATGTTTTGGCTAACTCAAAATTTACTTCGGGTTCTTGCATATTATATTTTCCAGGCTTTTTTATCTTTCATTTTAGGATTAGCATCAACCCCTATTTGCTGAAGTTTTACAAGTATTTTTACTTTTTCTTCAATCGGTAATTTAGCTTTTTCTTTATGGTAAATTATCTTTTCAGCGAAAATTTTCCCGGCAATTTCTTTTTGGGTGGTTTTCCGGTTCATATTGTAAATTTTTTGAATTTTTCATTCAAATTAAATTTTTGAAGTATTGTTTCAAGATATTTCAAATCAATTTCGCCCTGTTCTAAAAACCTGGTAATTCTTTCTCTGTCTTTTGCTCTGTAAGTATCAAGCATTATTGCAATTTGATACTCGGGCTTTGTAACATAAGTGTTTGTATCTTTAAACTTCTTTTCCTCAGAATTGTTTACAGCTTCTTCTACTAATTCATTATACACCGGCAAAAATTGTACGGGTATCCCTTCGATTATAATATGCTCTTTATCTGTTGAGTATCCTTTTTTTGATAGCCATTCATATATTGGCGAAAGTGATACTAATAATCTGTTTTCATTCTCTAAAATTATCATAATATCAATATAATAGGTAGTAATTGGCTCAATGTAAAAGATTGAAGCCATCGCGCCGCCAATAGCATACTTCTTTATTAATCCTGAAGTTTGGAGCTCATTTATGACTTTTAAAGTCTTTTCCATATTACATTGAAATATTCAAAATTTACTTCGGGTTCATGCATATTTTATTATTATATCATTAAAAGTGTCATTATAACTTTTTTTTAAAAGATCTATTAATATAAGAATTTCATTAATAATATTATCGAAATATTTCGAATTAACAAGTTCTTCAGTAGTTAATAAACCTTTACCTTGTTTCGAGGAAATTTTTATTCTAAATATTTGTTCTGAAGTAGGGTTTTTTAGAGCATAAACACTATGCAAAATCTCATTTCGTTTTTGCTCTATTTCGTTCAATTTTCTGATTATAAAACTAAAATCATTCTGTAAATGCTCATCTGTAATTTTATATTTTACTAAAGACGCAAATGCTTTTAAGTTATTTTGATAAGACATCTCTGATGTTAATATTGCTCCAATTTTCGGATCATCTGATATGAATCTAGTCACAAATGCAGATAGTAGCAACTCTATTGTTGAAAAATTTAAACAAATTTTACCTATTGAGCTAGTTAAAGTATCCATATTAGATTTTTGTAAAATTAAGTTATTGCAGTATTGACTTCATTCTTGCGCTGATTACTTCATCTATTAGTAATACGTTTCCTTTATCGTCATACCATTTATCTTTTTCAGGGTCTAAAGAGAAAATTGATAACTTTAAACCATTTGTCAAGGCATTTGTAACAATGCTTATCCTATAATCATTCTTACGAATCTGCATTTGCTTGTATTCGTTGGGAGTAAATTCTACACTCAATACATTTTGAGATAGTCCTTTGACTTCTACTAGTAATTTTCTACCGTTTAGTTCACATTCTAAATCCCAACCAACATTATCCTTTTCAACTGAATTTACATAATAATTTAGGTTTTCATAATGAGCAATTGTAGCTTCGATTGCTTTTTTCTCAATTTTTTGTCTTAAGAAAAGATTATTTTTTTTCTTTCTTAATTTATCATTAACAGGTAGTACCCCTTCATATACGTATTTTAATACCTTTTCTACAAAGGGCTTGATTATTGGGTCACTAGCATACCAGCTATTTGATTGTCCAAAACCGCCTTTTGTATGCCTAGGTATTTTGAAAACTCTATTATCTAAAGAAAGTAAGACACAATCATTTTCACGTGCTTTAGCATAATAACCAATTGGTTCATTATTGTAATATCTCAAAGAATTCATTGGAGGTTGTTGGTATTCCTTGAATAGGGTTGCATTTTTGTACCAACCTATAATATACGATCCACCTGAAGGATTAGTTGAAACCCATATAATTAAAATCCCTTCTACGCTTATTTGATTTTTAAGAGCACCTAAATTTTTAATGTTTTTTGTACCATGAATACCGTTTTTAATTCTTGTTCCGGAGTAACCATACATATACCCTTGAAATGATTTGAAATTATAAATTTCATGACCATGGTCTTCCCCCGATAAATTAGACACTT
>JAYTUN010000164.1:0-18289 GCA_043744495.1 Ignavibacteria bacterium | reverse complement strand
GATTTTCAGGGCTAAAGCCCTGAATTCAACGTATTTTTAAACCCCCGACATAAATGTCGGGGTTAAAACATATTCCTAAGCGGTCAACTTGAGTAAATAATAAAAGAGGAAAGCTCATAAGCCGGATCCTGTATCATTCCATAAAATGGAACTAGCAGCCATTTATCTGATGCAGCCTACCCTGTATCACACCGCCTGAGCGGATTCAGGCGGGCAGCCCGAAAGTGATACTTTACGTGGCCTTGCACTCCTGCGTGGTTTATCCTGCAGCATTCATTACTGAATGTACGGTGGTCTCTTACACCGCCTTTTCACCTTTTCCTATTGGGTTGCCCCAAGAGGTAGTTTGTTTTCTGTGATACTATCAGTTACAACAGGTTTGCCCTGTTATACCCGCGCTTTCACACGGCGCATTGCCCTTGAGTGTCCGGACTTTCCTCTCTCAAAATTAATTGAGAGCGGCTGCCTGAGCTTTCCTTTTATTATAATGCAAAAATAACAATTATTTGTAAGATAAAGGAATACAAAACCTGTCAGGTTTAATATTGTAAATATCTGTAATTCTCAGTGAGGAAGTTATCTATATAGAAAAACCTGACAGGTTTAAATATATCCTCGCAAATAATTATTTTAAAGGCTGTTTTTGTTATCTATTGCCTGGTTTGCAAGTTTATCTGCTTCTTTGTTTAGCTTTCGTTCTACGTGTTTAATGGTGTAGGGTATTTTAAGCTCCGCAATTTGGGAATTGAATTTTTTGAACAGAGGCTGCAAGCCTGCATCTTTAACCTTATACTCAAGATTTACCTGCTTTACCATAAGCTCGCTATCGGCATTGAATTCAATAAAGGAAATATCGATAGAATCTTTTAATTGCTTAATAAGCTCAACACTCTTTACCAAAGCAAAGTATTCAGCCTGGTTGTTTGTGGTTTTACCGATATACTCATTCCACTTTTTTACAATTTTACCGGTTTCATCGTAAACGATAATACCAATTCCTGATTCACCCGGATTTCCGCGTGAGGCGCCATCGGTAAAAACTTTAAGTTTAGCCAATAACTAAGCGGTGATAAGTTCTTCTGCAATAAGTATCCTGCCGCATGATTCGCATGAATAGAATTTATCAGCCGTGCGGATCTCGATAGCTTTCTGCGGAGGTATAGAGCTGTAACAACCAAGGCATGAGCCTTTTCTTACAATTGCAACAGCTTCACCAAATCTTACCTTGCTTATTCTCTCATAGTATGAAAGGTCTTCGGGGTGAATACCGCTTAAGAGTTTTTCACGCTCAGCATTAAGCTCATTTTCTTCTTCGCCAGTCTGCTTTGTAAGTTCTTCAAGCTCCTTTAAGTTCTGCTCAAGTTCAACGTTAACATCTTCAAGCTGTCCCGCAATTAATACAAGCTCGTTTTCCATTGTTGATATGCGCACAGAGTTATCTTCTTTAGAGGCTTTTTCATTTTCTATTATTTTCGCATTTGCGTCTTCAATTTCTTTGGCAAGCGCGTCATACTCCTTATTGTTTTTTACAGCGCCAGAGCGGAGCAGGTTATCATTTTTTTCAATTTTCTCAAGCAGGTGATCGTTTTCCTCTGCCACTATGTTTTCTGAGGTAACAATTTCATCAAGTTCACGGCGAAGATCGTCAGCACGCTCGTCAAGCTGATTTTTCTCAGAGCTAAGGTCCTCAATCTTTGCGGGCATATCACCCCTTAAGCTGATAAGCTCATGAAGCTCCTTATCTATCTTATTCAGATTGTAGAGCTGTAAAATTCTTTCTTTCATGCTCATATTACTTTGAAATTAATTATATTATTATTTTTTTTAATTACTATTGTTTTGTTTTTTGCAGGGGTAATTTCAATTTCGGTTTTTCCTGTCATATCAATAAATGCTCTTGTAATATTTGCCGTCAGCATTTTTGCAGGTAAGGTGGTCTTTGAGAGCTTTGGGTTTATCTTCTTTATAATATCTTTAAGTTTAACAGCTTTTTTTAAATGAACAAGCGCCGTTTCTTTATTCAATTTTGTATCTTTAACAATCACCGGATAAATTTCACAGGCAGGTTCTTCATAAGGATGCATCTGGTAAACAATGTTAACTACGCTATCGAGATCCTTCTGTTCACAGATCATTTCGAGCTTTATTTCTTCAGTCATTTCAAATCTGCCTTTTTTCCCAATCCTCGGCTTTGATGAGGCTGAACCCATGAATGTGCCAACACCTTTTGTTCTGAATGAACAAACTGAATACTTCCCGATATTACCAGCACCTGCTGATGCCATTTTGAAAGTTAGCTTATCTGCATTTTTTAAGGGAACAAATACAACTATTTTATATTTACGGGCAAACACAGGTGATACATACTGAATGCTTTTAATATTTGATGCAGAGAAATATTTATTTGCTGTGTTTGCTGCGTTATTCATTAAAATTGTTTAATTAAAGCAATATATAAAAAAATGTCCCGCTTTGGTATAAACGGGACATCAGTTTTCGTGTTTTAAGAATCGTTTTTAAACCTGAATAATATAAGAAATTTTGTTGAATTACTTATCATATTAAAACAAAAATAGTTTTTGTTACTTTTAAATTCAATGCAAAAGAAGAGGTGGTTGTATGAACAGGATAAATAGATAAAAATGGCTAAAAAACAAGAAATAAAGGGTAACATGTTTTGTTACAAACATGTAATAATTTTGCTCTAAGTAAGTAGGAAGTTTCATCATTTAGAATCAATTGATATATTAAACTGTAGATATTTCCGCCTACAAATTAGAGTTTGGAAACGAGAGAAAACGTTATTTTACTCTCCGGCGGAGGTTTTAGGTTTTGTGCGCGATATTACATCTGTAATTGTAAGCGTTGTTTTTTTTAAGGAGAAATAATAATCATTTGTTTTGAAATCAACATATTTTTGAATCAAATAATTTTTTATACTGCCATCCTTTTCAAGTGATACAAGCCATGTACTTGGAGTTACTTCAACTACAAATGCGCCGTTATAGTTTGCACCCATTTTATATATTTCGGTTTCAAGGAATGATGCAAGGTCTTCGTCATCTGAATCACTGAGGAAATCAATTAGTATCGATGAGGAGAATTTTTCCTGAGGAGTTAAATTTGTATCTGCGGAAGTCTCGTTCTCATCATTTTGATTCTGTACCTTCTGCTGGTTTTGCTGTGTAACAGGTTTTTCATCCTTAGAGCAGGAAGTTAACGCTGCAAGTGTTAGTAATATCAGTATGTATTTCATATTTTATGTTGAAAGCCGCTATAACGGTTAAGCGTTAATTTAATTAAAAACCCACGAGAAATACAAGCTGTCTCAAAAATCCAAAAAGACGGCCCAGCGGGACGTCTCTACTTGAATATCTTTTGAAAATTGTAGAGACGGCTCGGTGAGCCGTCTAAAATTTAGAGTTATGGAACAGCTTCAATATCACGGGTATAACAAAGATCAATTAAAAAATTTCAAATAGTTATTTTACTAATTCAAGCTCTTTACCGATTTCGCCAAATAGTTCGAGAATTCTATCAAGATGTTCCTTTTCATGTGAAGCCATGTATGAAGTGCGGAGCATTGATAGATGCGGCGGCACACCGGGCGGAACAAATGCATTAGTAAATACACCTGCATCAAAGAGCTTGCGCCAGAATACAAGTGTCTTATCGAAAACTCCAAGTATAACAGGTACAATTCCTGTGATACCTTCTATTATAGTATAACCCTGTGCTTTTAATCCGGCGCGCATATAATCAGCATTGGCTACAAGCCTGGTAATTCTCTCAGGTTCGGCTTCAAGTATTTCAAGGGCTGCCATTGCTGCTGCAACTGAAGCGGGTGTTGGTGATGCGCTGAATATCAATGCGGGTGCGTGATGCTTTATGTAATTAATAATTCTTTCTTTCCCGGTTACAAATCCGCCAAGCGAAGCAAATGTTTTAGAGAACGTGCCCATTGTCATATCAACCTTATCCATTAGTCCATAGTGAGAGCCTGTTCCTCTTCCGCCAACACCAATAACACCAACGGAATGCGCATCATCTATCAGTATCTTTGCTCCGAATTTTTCGGCAAGCTCTACCATTCTTGGCAAGTGAACAATTTCTCCAGTTGTGGAAAATACTCCGTCTGAAACAATGAGAATGCCTTTATCTTTTGGTATCCTGTTCAACACAACTTCAAGATCATCCATATCATTATGCTTGTAACGCTTAAATTCTGCAAAAGCGCCTTTTGCCATAAGGTCAGCCGCAACTATACATGCGTGGTTATCTTTATCCGATACAACGTATTCACCTTTTTGAACTAGAGTGGGAATAATTCCCTGAGCAGTCTGGTAGCCTGTTGAAAAAAGCAGAACGGATTCGGTGCCGAAAAATTTCGCCATTCTTTTTTCAAGCTCAATGTGAAGGTCAAGTGTTCCAGTTAAGTAACGCGAGCCGCTGCAGCCTGTACCGTATTTTTCTATGGCTTTTATGGCGGCTTCTTTTACTTTTGGATGCGAGGTCAAGCCAAGATAATTATTTGAGCCTGCCATTATCATCTTTTTGCCTTCTATCTGAACTACGGGTCCTTCATTTTCCTCTATTGGTCTGAAATAAGGGTATAACCCTAATTTTTTAACCTCATCTGCTCTTGTGAAATCATAACACTTTTGAAATAGATCTGCCACTGAAAAGCTCCTTTTTTGGCATAGGCTATGCCATATAAATTGATATTACGGTATAAATTGAATATGTTTGAGGACAAATTTACTTTATTTATGAAATTATAACAAGGAAAATCAATTGGCTAAAGCATTTGTTACAGGAGCGACGGGTTTTATTGGCTCACACCTGGTTGATGAACTGATAAAAAAAAATTATGAAATAAAAACTCTTGTAAGGAAAAACAGCAATACAAAATGGCTGAAAAATAAACCTGTTGAATATGTTGAAGGCGATCTTTTTACTGATGACGTGCTTAAAAAAGCGCTTGAAGGTGTTGATTATGTTTATCACGTGGGCGGAGTTACATTTGCAAAGAAGAAGGAAGAATTCTACCGCGGGAATGTTGATGCTACAAAAAGTCTGCTTGAAGCATGTTATAAATACAACCCAGACGTGAAGAAGTTTGTTCATGTAAGTTCACAGGCGGCGGTGGGACCATCATTTGACGGTAAGCCTATAGATGAAACCCGTGATTACTACCCGCTTACAACTTACGGCAGGTCAAAAGTGGAAGCCGAAAAAGTTGTGATGAGCTATTTTGATAAGATGAATTGTACAATAGTAAGACCGCCTGCTGTTTACGGTCCGAGGGATTACGCCATATATGAATACTTTAAATCAATGAACCGCGGCTTACAGCCGATGATTGGGTTTGATAATAAGCTGGTGAGCCTGATACACGGTGTTGATCTTGTGAAAGGATTTATCTTAGCTGGTGAAAATGAAATTTCATCTTCAAGCATTTATTTTATTTCATCTGAAAAATATTATAACTGGAACGATGTTGGCGAGATAACAAAAAAAATACTTGGCAGAAAGACGCTTAAACTTACTATACCTCATTTTGCTGTGAAGACGACAGCATTTTTTTCCGAGGTGTTCGGGTTCTTTTCACCAAAACCTGTTGTGCTGAACAGAGAAAAAGCGAGAGAGCTGATACAGACATACTGGATATGCTCAATAGAAAAGGCGCAGAGGGAATTGGGATTTAAGGAAACATTCACACTTGAAGAAGGATTTAAAGATACGATTGAATGGTATAAGAAAGAAGGATGGATTAAGTAGGAGGATATTATGTTGTTCTTGTACAAGATAAATAGTGAATTTATAATCAAGTCTGTCAACACCAGCAACCTGGGGAATAGGAACCCCCATTTTTGCTTAATGCAACATATAACGATTGTTAAATCTTTGACAGCTTCAATCCTGAATACCAAATCCCCCCTTTAAAAACAAAGGGGGGACAAAAACCCTGAATAAAATGCTTTTAAACAAATCCCCCCTTTGGCTTAAAAAAAGGGGGGAGAAAAATCTTGAATACTCATTAATCCAAAATTATTCTTATACCTTGTCCTTCGTAAATCTTAGAAGGGGGTTCACTGCTTATCATTTTATTTGTGACCGCCTCAGAGCCAGGCAGGCAAACTTCCTCCACTTCGTGGAGTAAGTCAAGCATTTCCTCATTCCATTCAGAAAGGCGAAGCACCAACAACAGGGGAAAATGTTAATTTATTTTTATAAGTTTTAATTCTTCAACTGTTAAAATATTATTACTTTTATGTAACATTGCGTGACAGTTTGGGCAAACTGGAACTAAATCCTTTATTGGATCTACGATATAATCTTTTCCTATTTCCGATATTGGTTTAATGTGATGCACATGAATGTAGTCTTTACCCAATTTACCGAAATTCTGTTCGAAATTAAAACCGCAAACAATACAATTGTAACCATAATGCTCGATACATGAGTTTCTAGCATAACGATTACGCTCATATTTATTCACATTTATTATTTTTACGCTGCCCTCATAATAAGTTTGAGTAATATCTGGTGTAATTTCTTCCGGTAACACACATTCCGGAGGTGTAAGCTCAACAAGTTTTTTGTATAACTCAATTGCTAAGTTAGACTGTAAATGTGCACCTGATGATTGTATGTGCCAGTGCTGTTGATCAAAAGGATGGTTTTGTAATGTTATTTCGTTAATTAATTCACCTTTTTCACTATCAAGTAAAATTTCAAACTGAAAGTTTATATAGTTAACAATAGTGCCGTTATTAGCTTCAATTGGATCGTAATGAGGTGCGGTAATATCAATTTCAGAAACAATACCACATGCAAATACACCTTTTGGTTGAACACCTAATCTTATCATGAAAACTCTATCACCAATTTTTATTTGCTTATTCTTAACACTCCATTGTTGGAATACATTCAATTCATTTTTAAAGTTATTCAATTTGTCATTTAATTCTGGCCATACCCACCTTGCCGGATTCCAAGCCAATAAATAATTTTCCATCTTCATCCTATTTCCTTCATTATCCTATAGGTTTCCATTAAGACGACAATAATTTTCTGATAATGTTCAATATCTTCGTTTGTTAATGTGCGTCCTTTTCTATCTTTAAGCCATTTTTGCGCCGCCTGGCCGCCGCCGATATAAAAATTCCATGCAACTTCAGGCACATTTCCAATATACTGCTCTGTATTTATATAAACATTTCCATTTTTGTATGTAATCTTTTCAACTGTATCAGTTCCCTCAATGGGATAACTTGTAATAAACTTTTTTACTTTTGGTGATTCCATTAAATGCAATATACGCAGCTCGTTTCCAAAGCCAACATATTTGTTAAATTCCTTTGCTTTTGCATCATGGTCTATTCGTTTAACATTAATTTCTTCAAAAATACCATTTAGCAAAATTTCGAATTGGGTACGGTAACCCATTTCGCTGGTTTCTTTGTGTTTAAATTTTGCGGAAATGGAAGTTAGATACTTATCAAAAAAAGTATTCATAAGATATTGTGAATATTATATTAAAATGCGGCTTTAAACAAGATTTTTTCAAACTTACAAAACTTATTTGAATATTTATAACCATAAATTACAGGTAGCTGAAGATATATTTTTAAACCCATTTAATAGTCCCAATTTCAAATGAATATAGGGAAGAATTAATAAATATTAAAACAAAACCAGAATCTCCACAAACTATTGTTATTATTGTATTATAAGCCACTTTACCGTTCATTTATCATTCACCCACTTGCTTTTCAATTGACTAAAAAGCAATTTATCGCTATTTTTGTAGTTTGTTATAATTCCGCTAAACAATTTAATATAAAGGTTATACAATGGCTACAGTGAATTTATCTGCTCAGAAAAGAGAAGATTTGGGTAACTCAACAACTAAGACTGCAAGGAAAAAGGGGTTCATTCCGGGCATATTTTATTTTAAGAATGCTTCTCCAATTGCAATTAGTGTAAAAGATACGGCTTTAAACCCGTTCGTATATACATCAGAAGTTAGAATAATAAACCTACAGATAGAAGGCGCCCCAAAAGTGCAGAACTGTATTATAAAAGATATCCAGTTTGATGCTGTAAGCGATAAGCCAATACATTTTGATCTGCTCGGAATATCAGAAAATGAGAGCATTAAGGTTATAGTACCTATAAAGCTTGTTGGCGCACCTGCCGGAGTAAAAGATGGCGGTGTCATCCAGCATGTGCTTCACTCACTTGAAGTTGAGTGCCTGCCTGTAAATATTCCCGCGCACATTGATGTTGAAATTGCTGCTCTTGGTATTGGCGATGCAATTCATATTGGCGATATTAAGATTGAGAATGTGGAAATTCACGGCAATCCGGGCGCAACAATAGTTGCTGTAGTACCGCCGGCTGTTGAGAAAGTTGAAACACCTGCTGAAGGCGAAGCTGCAACTACGGCAGAACCTGAGGTTATTGCTAAGGGTAAGAAAGACGAAGACGAAGAAGTAAAGAAGTAATATTTCAATTATCAATGAGTAATGAGCAATGAGTAATGAGTAATGAGTAATGAGTAATATTGATAATATCTTTTTTTAATATAAATGGATCCTACCTGCCTGAACTACTTTCTCCACTTCTGTGATTCAAGTCAGGGTCGTTACGGCAGGCAGGCACTTCGCTCAGGATGTAAAATTGTACTTAATAGTTGGATTAGGAAACCCGGGAGCCAGGTATCATAACACAAGACACAATGCCGGGTTTTTTGTAATAGATAAGCTTGCAGAGTTCTTTAAAATAGAAACATTTGAAATAGAAGACAACTACTTTTACGCAGTAACTGATTACAAAGATAAACAGGTTGTATTGTTGAAACCGCTTACATATATGAACCTGAGCGGCAAAGCTGTAAAGGAATTCTTCGATAAATATGAGATATCCAAAGATAACATCCTTATAGTTTATGACGATATAAATATTGATCTTGGAGTGTTAAGGATAAGAGCGGGCGGTTCTGACGGCGGACATAAAGGGATAAAATCTGTTGTATATGAAATGGAAACCGATATAATACCAAGGCTTAGATTCGGAATAAGACCAGGTGGAGATTTTGAGAAAATAAGAAGTTTAGAAGGGTTTAACCTGGCAGATTATGTTCTTACAGGATTTCATAAAAACGAGCTAGAATCTTTGGAAAAAGTTGTAGAAACCGCAAAAGATGCCGTGTTAAGCTTTATAGATAACGGCATTCAGGAAACAATGAACAGCTTTAATAGGAATGTTTTAGAGTAATTTGTCCACAGGTCTATGACTCTTCGAGTCAAAGACTCGTAGAGATGCTTGCCCGTCCTATGGCGTGGCTTCGCATAAATTGATAATTACAGGCAGCACAATAAAAAAAATAATACAAACTAAATAACTATATGAAGAAAAACATAATACTAAGTACTTTGTTATTTCTGTTAAGTTCGGTAAGCGCTTATGCAAGCGAAGCCAATCTTAAAATTCCCGAATTAAGCGCAAACCAGAACAGTATGCTTCTTGCCGGCATAGCAGTATGCACACTCGGACTCTTATTCGGAATATTCCAGTTTATAAAAGTAAAAAAATTAAAAGCACATCAATCAATGCTGGATGTTGCACAAGTAATTTACGAAACATGTAAAACCTACCTTTACCAGCAGGGTAAATTTATTGCTATACTGTTCACTTTCATAGCAGTATGCATAGGGTTTTACTTCGGCTTTCTTCAGCATGCAGGTATAGGCGGAGTTGCCCTTATCTTAATGTGGACAGTTATAGGTATTCTTGGTTCGTTTGGGGTTGCAATGTTTGGTATAAGAATGAACACACTTGCAAACAGCCGTATGGCATTTGCATCGCTTGAAAGAAAACCAATCAAACTTTTAACTATTCCTCTTGATGCAGGTATGAGCATTGGCGTGATGCTTATTTGCGTTGAGCTTATTATGATGTTAATTATTCTGCTCTTCGTTCCAAGAGAATATGCAGGAGCAAGCTTTATAGGCTTTGCAATTGGTGAATCACTCGGAGCATCAGCGCTTAGGATTGCAGGCGGTATATTTACAAAGATAGCTGATATAGGTTCTGACCTTATGAAAATTGTGTTTAAGATCAAGGAAGATGACCCGCGTAACCCCGGCGTAATTGCAGATTGTACCGGCGATAATGCAGGAGACTCTGTTGGACCAACAGCAGACGGATTTGAAACTTATGGCGTAACAGGAGTAGCGCTTATAGCTTTTATAGTTCTTGCAGTGCCAAATATAATGTTTCAAACAGAATTACTGACATGGATATTTGTAATGAGAATCCTTATGATAGGTACTTCAATAGTATCGTTCTACATTAACGGTATATGGGCAAAAGCAAAATACGGCAAGGCTGAAGATATAGATTTTGAAAAGCCGCTTACATCACTTGTATGGATCACTTCCATAATATCAATAATAGTAACATTTGTTATCAGCAAGGTTTTGATAGGACATTTGCCTGATAATTTATGGTTAACACTTTCTATAATTATAAGTTGTGGAACGCTTGGAGCGGCGCTGATACCAGAGTTCACAAAGATTTTCACAAGTCCAAAGAGCAAACATGTAAAAGAAGTTGTAGTAGCATCCCGTGAGGGGGGTCCTTCGCTGACAATACTATCAGGATTAGTTGCAGGTAACTTCTCAGCATTCTGGATTGGTATGGTATTTTTCTTTCTTATGCTAATAGCTTACTTTGCCTCGCTTTCAATACCACTTGCAATGATACCGGCTTATGCTTCTATATTTGCATTCGGTTTGGTAGCATTTGGTATGCTTGGTATGGGTCCTGTAACAATTGCTGTAGATAGCTACGGACCTGTAACCGATAATGCGCAGTCAATTTATGAGCTTTCTCTTATTGAATCAAAACCCGGCATTTCCGAAGAGATCCAGAGAGATTTTGGATTTAAGCCTGATTTTGAAAAGGCAAAACATTACCTTGAAGCAAATGACGGTGCGGGAAATACATTTAAAGCTACTGCAAAACCTGTACTTATTGGTACGGCAGTTGTTGGAGCCACAACTATGATTTTTTCACTTATCCTTGTTATAAAAAACACACTCGGCATTCAGCCTGAAGCAGTGTTAAGCATACTTAACCCGTATTCAATATTAGGATTTCTTTGCGGCGGAGCTGTAATTTACTGGTTCACAGGCGCTTCTACTCAGGCGGTAACAACAGGCGCTTACAGGGCGGTTGAGTATATCAAGAAAAATATCAATCTTGATGAAAATGCCAGCATGAGCGCATCAACAGAAAAATCAAAAGAAGTAGTAAAGATATGTACACAGTATGCACAGACAGGTATGCTCAACATATTTATAGGAATATTTTCATTTGCCTTAGCATTCGCATTTTTTTCAGCGCCCCGGGCAAATTCAAACGAACCGGTTTCATTTTTTATCAGCTTCCTTATTTCAATTGCAATGTTCGGTCTCTTCCAGGCTATGTTTATGGCAAATGCAGGAGGCGCATGGGATAATGCAAAAAAGGTTGTTGAAGTTGACCTTAAGGAAAAGAATACTCCGCTTCACGATGCAACAATTATTGGAGATACAGTGGGCGATCCTTTTAAGGATACATCATCAGTTGCGCTTAATCCTATAATCAAGTTCACTACGCTGTTTGGGCTGCTTGCGATGGAAATGTCTATAGCTGAATCATTCAGGGCAACAGCGCCTTATGTTGGGGTAGTGTTCTTTGTAATAGCTTTATACTTTGTATGGCGTTCATTCTACAAAATGAGAATTACAGTGAATGCATAAACAAGTGAAAAGGCAGAAGTAAAAAAGCAAGAAAAAAATAGAATCATAAAGAAAAGGCACTCATGAAAATGGGTGCCTTTTTTCGTTATGCAAAACCAAACAATGTTGTTTTATTTTTTGAACAACTTTTTATTAACGTGTTCAGCTTCATTAAGCTTCTTTTCTATCCAGCTTATATCAATCACAAAACCCGGCTGTTTGAGCATTTCTCTCAATTCGAATAAAAGCTCAAATCCCTATAAATCAATTAATAACGAAAATATATTTTAACAATTTATTGACAAAATATCATTATGATATTATATTTGTAAAGTACTTTAAAAAACAAAGTCAAATTTTGCTTAAAATTTAACGTTTTTGATGATTTCAGACAACAAAATAATAGAAGTTAAGAACCTGGTTAAGAAATATGACGATCTTACTGCGGTTAATGATATTTCTTTTGATGTGTATGAAGGCGAAATATTTGGGCTTTTGGGACCAAACGGCGCAGGTAAAACCACTACACTTGAAATAATGGAAACGCTCAGAGAGCAGACCTCTGGGGAAGTGATAGTTTGCGGGTACAGTGTATCAAAAAACAGAGGTGATGTTAAAAAGATCATATGTGTGCAATTACAGCAATCAGGATTTTACCCAAACCTGCACTTAACAGAGCTGATAAAACTTTTTGGCGGATTGTACAATATTGAAATTGACCCGATGGCAATACTGGAATCAGTTGGCTTGAAAGAAAAAGCGAAGGCAATTTACAAAAATCTATCCGGCGGTCAAAAACAAAGATTTGCTGTTGCAACGACAATTATAAATAAGCCTAAAGTTGTTTTCCTTGATGAGCCTACTACCGGCTTAGACCCACAGGCAAGAAGAAATTTATGGGAGCTGATAAAAAGTATCAGGGATGGCGGCGCGACTGTTGTGATAACTACACATTACATGGATGAAGCTGAAAAACTTTGTGACAGAGTTGGTATAATTGACTTAGGCAAAGTTATTAAGCTTGATACACCAAACAACCTTATTGATAATCTGCTTGCAGAAGGATTTATACGTGAAGAAAAACTAAAGCATGCATCACTTGAAGATGTATTTATTCACCTTACAGGGAAGGACTTAAGAGATGACCAATAAAAACACTGGAAATAATTCACCGGTAAAAAAATACAGCCAGCTTAAAGCAACTATTGCTATCACAAAGGGAAGCTTAAGATCAATTATAAGAAACCCATCGAGTGTAATATTCACACTGCTTTTTCCGCTGATATTTATAATTGTTTTCGGATTCATTGGAGGCGGCGGCAGCAGGTTTGATGTTGGCTTTTATAATACAAGCAGCAATAATAACAATCTATTCCAGGCGATAACAACAATTGATAATTTCAAAATAGAGCCATCACAGTCTGATGGTGAGCTTGATACAAAGCTTGAAAAGGGTGAAATAGACGCGATATTTAATATTGTAAAAAATCCACAAGGCACCACACCTGAATATATACTTGATATAAAGACAAACAAAGCAAAGCCTCAAAGATCAAGCCTTGTGAAATTAATCGCGGCACAGGTGATAAGTAATTTCAATATGGCATTGGTTAAGGGTCAGCCCCCCGTTGCAGTGTTAAAGCAAACTGATGTTGAAGGCAGGCTGTTCAAAACAATTGATTTTATTTTGCCAGGGCAATTGGGATTTTCGATATTAAGCGCGGGAGTATTTGGCACTGCGTTTGTGTTTATATCGCTCAGGGAAACACTTGTTATAAAAAGATTTTTTGCTACTCCGATAAACCGCAAAAATATAGTTCTTGGCGAAGCTCTAAGCAGGCTGATATTTTCCATATCAGGCTCAGTAATAATTATAGCAATAGGTTATTTTCTTTTTGGGTTTACCTTAATTAACGGTTTCTGGACATTCATAAATATGCTTGCAGTATCAGCACTTGGACTAATTGTATTCTTGGGATTCGGTTTTATGGTATCAAACATTGCAAAGAATATGAATGCAGTACCCCCGATAGCGAACCTGGTTACAATGCCGCAATTTTTACTTGCGGGCACATTTTTTTCAATTGATGTATTTCCTTCATGGCTTCAGCCGGTAAGCAGGTCATTACCGCTTACATACCTGAACGACGCGTTAAGGAAAATAGCATTTGACGGCGCCACTATATTCACCCTGCCGAAGGAAATGCTGATACTTGCAGTCTGGGGAGTTGTGGTATACTTCTTTGCAATTAAATTCTTTAAGTGGGAATAAAATAAAGAGCCATGGAAAACAATAATGTCATTGATTCAGATAATATAGATATTAAGCAGGCTGAGCTTGAGATAACCGTAATTAAAAAAATTATGGAAGACAGTCGTAAAGCTGTTTATGATACCAGTATTCAGGGTTTATTCTGGGTAACAGTAATGGTTCCTGCAATATTTGTAAATTACCTGATGCTTGTATTCAGGTTTGGTTTTCAGTATATGGGAGTATTATGGCTTGGAGCAGTAATGATCGGGATAATTGGTTCTATAATAATCGCACGGAAAGAAAAACGAACAATACGCGTTAAAACTTTTGCAGGTAAACTTTTGGCAACTATTGGTTTTGCAGTTGGCGGCGCAAATGTAATTTTTTCTTTTGCATCAGCAGTAGCCGGTGCGTTTCATCCATTATACCTGGTATCGGTTGATTCCGTAGTTTTAGGACTTGCATTTTATGTAATAGGTATGCTGCAGCAGTTAAAAACACTAAAGATACTATCATATATCTGGTGGGCCGGGGCTGTAGTTTTTTTTATTTTCCCAAGCATACACTGTTTATTATTTCTGGCAATTATGCTCATACTGACAGTCTGGCTACCAAAATTTGAAGAAAAGAACAGGCAGAAAAGCAGAAGTTAACATTTTCAAAAAAATTATGTACAGCAGAACATGAATACAATACAATCAGAGACAGAACTTTCGGTAATAAAGAAAATTATGGAAGACTCAAGGAGTATAGTTGCCGATAACGGCTGGCATTATATTTTCTGGGGTGTTTCTGTGACCTGCGGTTTGATAGCTAATTACGTAATGGCATTAAACAGAGTTAGTATGAATTACCAGGGTTTGCTGTGGTTCATATTAATGACAAGTACCTGGATAACTGAAAGTATAATTGAAAAAAGGCTGGACAGAAAGAAAAAGGAAAGAACCTTTGCAGGAAAACTGCTTGGCTCCTTATGGTTTGCTGCAGGTATTGCAATGTTTACATTTGGATTTATAGGCACTATATCCCACGCTTATACAGGCGCATTTATTTGTCCTATTATATCAACAATGCTTGGCGCTGCATACATCATAAGCGGAGCAATTCAGCAGGTAAAATGGCTGCAGTATTTGGCTGTTGGTTGGTGGGGCGGAGCAATTTATACATTCCTTTTCCCAAGCGTTCATACACTGATAATTTTTGCAATAATGATGATATGCTTTCAGACTATACCCGGAATAATATTATACAGGAAATGGAAAAATAATCCTGAAAAAGCTGTAACAGAATAAAATGACAGATTTTAATTACCATGAAATAGATGATGTGATACACTCACGCATAAGGACGGCAATTATGGCAGTGCTGATAAGCGTTGAGGAAGCTGAGTTTACATTTATCCGTGAAAAGATAAATGCGACTGATGGTAATTTAAGTGTACATTTAAAAAAACTTGAAGATAATAATTATATTTCAGTAAAAAAAGAATTTATAGAACGCAAGCCTGTCACAAGATATAAAATAACTGATACGGGCAGAAAAGCATTTGAAGATTACATCAAAAAACTGGAAAGCATAATAAAAAGATAATAATCAAATAACAAATAACAAATAACAAATAATAATAAAATGGATAATCAGAATAATATAAATAACGGTAACAACGGGCAAAAAGATGAAAAACTCTGGAAGCTTGCGAAAAAAAGAGCGGAATTCAAGAAATATTTATTAACTTATTTAGTTATAAATGTATTTCTTTGGGGGATTTGGTTTTTCAACGCATCAAGGCATGGAGATTTCAACTTCCCGTGGCCCGCATTTGTATCATTAGGCTGGGGTGTTGGACTTGCTTTCAGTTATATAGGGGCATATTCCGGCATGAAAGAAACACTTACCGAGCGCGAATATGAAAAACTGAAAAATAAACAGAACTAAAAAAATAAACCTAAAAACAAACCTAAAATATATTATAGATGGAGCAGTGCATGAAAAAAATATTTATACGAAGTATTAATCCTATCGGATTAACTTTATTTTTACTTTTTATAACAACTTTGGCTTACAGCCAGGATGCGAAAATATCCGGTAAGATAACCGGCGAAAAAAGCATACCTTTAAACGGTGCAAATGTTGTTATTGAAGGTACAATTGACGGAGCTACAACAGACTCAACCGGCTATTATGAATTTGAAACTTCTAAAACAGGTACACAAAACCTGCTGTTCACATACCTTGATTACAATGAGAAAAGGCAGACCGTAACTATTGAAGCAGCCAAATCACTTGTACTGAATGTACAGCTTAAAAAAGCTGAAGTTGAAACTGAAGAAATTCTTGTGACGGCAAGCACATACACTTCGGGTCAGAATTCACAGGTTACAATTACCCCGTTAGAAATTGTAAGGATACCGGGCTCAGACGGCGACCTGTTTCGTGCCATTACAACATTTCCCGGCTCTAACCAAGTTGATGAGGGCAGCCGTATAACAGTCCGCGGCGGAGACGCAAATGAAGTGCTCACTATATTAGACCAGGCATCGCTATATAACCCGTTTATATTTGATAATGATTTCAATACATCTTCATACACTACTATTAATCCGTGGGGATTGCGCGGCATAAATTTTTCAAGCGGCGGATTTTCAGCTAAATACGGCAATGTGCTATCAGCAGTGCTTGATCTTAAAACATATGAAATGCCGCAGGGTACAGGAGGTTTCCTCTGGCTTGGACTTGCAAATGTTGGCTTAAGCGGTGTTTATTTGAACAAGAAAAAAGATTTTGGCGCAACAATTGATATAGGGCAAACAATACTTGAACCATATTTTAAACTTAACGGATATTTGACAGAAAGATATGACCCTATTCCGCTCGCACGTGGTTTAGGCGGATCAATTTCATATAAGCCTTCAAAGAGTAGTAATATTAAAGGAATTTTTGATTACAGCAAAGATAAAATTGGCATCAGGAATACAAGTCCATCATACGACGGTTATTTTAATTCAGGCAGCGAAACAGTTTTTGGAAACCTTAAATATTCCGCCGGGATAGGCTCCAAGACTTATTTCAGTATGGGTGTTTCTTACAGCAACCACAAAGATAATGTTGGCTATGGCATACTGAACACGGTTACAAAACAGCTATACGGTAAATACAGGCTTGACGTAACATACCAGCTTGCAAAAAATGTGGATATTAATACCGGTACTGAATATGAATACAACGAAGATAAATTCTCAGGCAGAGTGCCGCAGCTTGCTTATGATATAACTCTTAATGCGCCGTATTATGATCTTAATTCGCTGAATCATACCGGCAGAGTTGGCGGTTATGTTGAAGCGCAGATAAAGCTAAGTAAAACATTTTTTATAATACCGGGTGTAAGAACTGATAATCATACTCTATCCAAAAAAACTGTTGTTGACCCCAGGCTTTCAATGGGATGGAAGTTTGCGAAGGATATGACACTAAGAGGCGCAGTTGGAATTTATCACCAGTTCCCAAAACTTGAGTTTTACGCGCAGTCAAATAATTTTGACCTAAAGCCAGAGCAGGCAGCACATTACATACTTGGATATGAGTTCAATAAGAATGAAGGTCTTTTACTTTTCAGGGTTGAAGGGTATTACAAAGACTACAAAAATCTTGTATTAAGAGATAAGAACAGTTTTTTATACTCATCGGGCGGAAAAGGATTTGCAAGGGGAGTAGATGTTTTCCTGAAATCAAGTGTAACAAATAAATATGCCACATGGATATCATATGCTTACACTGATTCAAAGCGCAGCCAGTATGAAGCACAAAAGGAATCACCCGCTAATTATGATATAACACATAACCTGACCTTTGTTGCAAGTTATAATATAAGCGATGTTATAACTACTGGTTTAACATACAGGCTTTCAACCGGCAAGCCTTATACACCGGTAACAGGCGGTATATATGACTCAACATATAATGTTTACCAGCCTATGTATGCCGAAACAAACAGCGGCAGGTTTCCGACATACCAGAGGATGGATATAAATTTCCAGTATATATTTTCACTTTTCGGCAGGTTTGCAATAGCAGTTTTCCAGATAAATAATTTGCTTAACCAGAAAAATCTGTATGATTATACTTATAATTCAGATTACACAAAGCGCGAAGAGATAATAACAACAAATAAGAGGCAGTTTTATATGGGGCTGGGAGTTCAGTTTTAATAAAGGCAAAAGGCATCCCGCTAAGTTGAAACGCG
>JAYTUN010000163.1:0-18436 GCA_043744495.1 Ignavibacteria bacterium | reverse complement strand
TGATAAAAGCCTTCCTGAGTGGGTTTATTGTAATAGGGTCCAACAAGCAATACTGCATCTGCTCCTACTTCTTTTGCATCGTGAGTTAAGTCAAGTGAATCAAGTGTTGAATTAGTTCCTGTTCCCGCAATAATTGGAACCCTGCCTGCATTTTGATCCACAACTATTTCAATCACCCTGCGGCGTTCTTCACGGGTCATGGTTGCTGATTCACCCGTAGAGCCGCATGGCACAAGAAATTCTACCTTACTTTTGATCTGCCACTCAACCAAACCGCGAAGTGATGCTTCATCAATTGTTCCGTTCTTTTTGAATGGTGTAACTAAAGCTGTGCCCGTTCCTGTTAATCTAGCCATAGAAAATAATTTTAAATTATTAGTACAAATTTACTTTTAAATATGAACTTAAACAATTTATAAAGTGATGGTTATGACTTCGTGCCACGAATAGATTTACCATAATTCTTATAAAAAACTATTACATCGAATATGAAATATCAAAATAAGTATAAATTTTCGTGGCACGAATATGTTTTGTCCTCTTACTCGTGCCACGAAATTAGTTCTAACATAGATAACTTCTCATTCAGGATATAGTAAATAGATAGCTTTTTGTAGTATCTATTCGTGGCACGAGAGTTTATTTCAAGAGTATTACATTTCTTACCTGTTGATACTCTCTTACTTTAAAAAACAATTATTTAAATTAAACACTATAAACTCAATTTTTATCAACTATTTTGAGAAAGAATTATTCATATTAAGAGATGAAAATTTTGAGTATTTTTGCAGATAATAATAGAAATACCATATAAATAAATACATAAATGTCAGAAAAATACTTAAATCTAATTAATGGTGAGTGGGTTGCCCCATCAACCAATAAATATATAGAAAACCGCAATCCCGCAGATAAGGATGACTTAATCGGGCTCTTCCCTGCTTCGGCAAAAGAAGATGTTGATAAAGCTGTAGCAGCAGCAAAGACCGCTTTTGAAAAATGGCGCCTTATCCCCGCACCAAAACGCGGAGATGTATTAAAAATTGTAGGCGATATGATGCTCGCGAAAAAAGATGAAATATCTTTTGAAATGACGCGAGAAATGGGTAAAGTCTTTGCAGAAACAAAAGGCGATACACAGGAAGGCATTGATACGGCTTATTACGCCGCCTCTGAAGGAAGAAGATTATTCGGACTCAACGCGCCGAGTGAGCTTCCTAATAAAATGAACTTAAGCTTCCGCGTGCCAATCGGCGTTGGCGGATTCATTTCGCCATGGAATTTCCCAATGGCCATACCAACATGGAAGC
The DNA here is from genome assembly GCA_043744495.1 of Ignavibacteria bacterium. Lineage (GTDB taxonomy): Bacteria > Bacteroidota > Ignavibacteria > Tepidaquicellales > OLB5 > OLB5. The sequence continues at coordinate 17,126 of JAYTUN010000163.1, read as the reverse complement.
TCTTCCCCGCATTAGTATGCGGCAATACTGCGGTATTTAAACCTGCAGAACTTACCCCTAAAACTGCGCACACACTTGTTGAAATTATTGATGCCGCTATGCGAGAAGTATTGGGCAAGGATTATATCCCGGGCGTAATTAATCTTGTACACGGCAAAGGCAGTGTCGTAGGAGAAGCAATTACCAACCATGAAGATATTGATCTCATTTCATTCACCGGTTCCACTGCTGTTGGCAAACGGATTAACGCAGTAGCAGGCGCATCATTAAAGCGTGTATCGCTGGAGCTTGGCGGTAAGAATGCGCAGATAGTTATGGATGATGCAAATCTGGAGCTTGCTCTTGAAGCTGTTCTATGGGGAGCCTTCGGCACTACGGGTCAGAGATGTACCGCAACATCCCGCTTAATCCTTCATGAAAAGATATACGATGATTTCATCAAGAAACTTGTTGAAAAGGCTTCTAAGTTAAGGCTCGGCTATGGTAATGATAAAGGAGTTGATGTGGGTCCATGCGTTAGCGAAAGTCAGAGAAACAGTGTTAATGAATATGTAAAGATAGGATTGAACGAAGATAAAGCTAAACTTGTACTTGGCGGTGAGTTTGCTACTGATGGAAATCTGACAAAAGGCTGGTTCTACAAACCAACAATATTTGTTGATGTTACCCCTGAGATGAGGATTGCGAAGGAAGAAATATTCGGTCCAGTGCTTGCTGTAATAAAAACTAATGGTCTTGAAGATGCAATCAATATACTAAACAATACAAAGTACGGTTTATCATCATCAATATTCACAAACAATGTAAACGATGCATTTACAGCCGTAAGAGATATAAGAGCAGGTATTACATACGTGAATGGCGCAACAATCGGGGCAGAAGCTCACATGCCGTTTGGCGGAGTTAAGCAGACCGGAAACGGTCATAGAGAAGGCGGCTGGACAGTATATGATTTCTATACAGAATGGAAAGCTGTTTATATTGATTACTCTGGCAAACTGCAAAGAGCACAGATAGATAATTATTGATTCAATTATCAATTAACAATAAACAATTAGCCGGATAATTCCGGCTTTTTGTTTTTCAAACCCCCATTTATGCTTTTTACAAATTTGATAATTTTCTTCCCATCTGCGAATATCCAATATTCAAGCTTCTCATCCCCCCTTCAATTGAAGGGGGGACTATATTTTGAAAAATAGTACAACGTAAATTTAACTTTGTTGTTAAAAATTAAATAAGCTGCAATGGGGGTTTTGACAGAAACATTTTGTTGAAAATTAACGTATATAATTAAGCCAATTAAGTCCAATAATTATTAAATTTATCTTTAAATTAATTTAGCTTATCATTGTAAATAATCAATCAAATTTTATGAGAGAACCTGAAAAACAAAAAAAATGGGCATTTTTATTCAGTGCCGGAATTATTGCAAATCTAATTGTTTCCGCTATATTATTCCTTGGAGCATCAGTTCTAACCGATAAAGGTACTGCAAATGGCAAAGAGCTTATAGAGCTTTCTAAAGAAAAAGGCATGTATGTTGTCGAAAAGCTATATGGCTACTATAAAGGTGCCTCAGGTGATGTAAGAGATGATTCTCCCGAACTATTGAAAATGCTTGCCCAGTATGATGCATTGGATTATGATCTGACATTATCGTTTGATATCCCAAACAAGTCAGTAAACGGATTGAACTATATGAAGATCAGAACTGAATCAGACACTCTACGGACTATTTACGTTAATTTATATAATAACCTTAAAGTAAACAGCGTCGGCTATCAGAATATGATGAGAACCGGAATAAATTATAAAGAAGCCAGAGATATTCAGCAGTGGTATGATGTTTCTTTCACACAGACTACAAATTACCTCATTATCACTTTAAAAGAAAGCGACGTTCCAATGAAGGGTAATATAATTGCATTAAAGATAGATTACTCGGGTAAGCCTGTAAAGAAAGGATTTGATTCATTTTCATTTAAAGAAATATACAATAACATGTATATTTATACATTAAGCGAGCCAACATGGGGACCTGTTTGGTGGCCTTCTAAAGATTTCCCGGATGATAAAGCTGAAATGAAAATGAGACTTATCGTTCCAACAGGTATGAAAGGAATTTCTAACGGCTTGCTTAAAGATACAATTAGAAACAGTGATGGCACAACTACATTCAACTGGGAAAGCAGTTACCCAATTGCAACATATCTTGTAAGCATAGTTGTTGGAAATTATGTTTACTGGGAAGATACATACACTTCATTAGACGGGACAAAAAAAATGCCCGTAGTTTATTATGCATTTCCAAAAGATTCTTCAAAGGCACGGATAGACTGGAAACCGACACCTGATATGATTAAATATTTTTCGGCAACATTTGGGGAGTATCCATTTATTGATGAAAAATACGGAAATGCACAGTTTGGCTGGACATCAGGAGCTATGGAACATCAAACAATTACATCTTATGGTTATCTGTTAATAACTGGAGATAACAGGTATGATTTTATTAATGCTCATGAGCTGGCTCATCATTGGTTTGGCAATGCTGTTACTCTTAAAGACTGGAATAATATCTGGCTAAATGAAGGATTTGCAACATATTCAGAAGTATTGTGGTCAGAACATATAAAAGGTAAAGAAGCATACTTTAATGATATGAAAAGCAAAGACTACGGTTACTTCAGCGGGACGGTACATGCTCCGAAGGGATTTATTGATAATCCCGCAATATACGCAACCATATATCAAAAAGGCGCATGGGTGCTTCATATGCTTAGAGGAATAATGGGTGATGAAAAATTCTTTGGCGCTGTGAGGGCATACTATGATAAATATAAATACAGCAACGCTGAAACTAAAGATCTGCAGGCAGTATTTGAAGAATATTATGGTGCAAGCCTTGACTGGTATTTTGACCAATGGGTTTATAAAGGAACAGGCAGACCGAAATATGAATACTCGTGGAAGTTTGAAGATTTCCAAGGTCAAAAAGGTACAGGAGCTTATACTGTCCGCTTACAGCTTAAACAAGTTCAGAAAGATGGAGATATTGAGATATACAAGATGCCGGTTAAGATAACAGTAGTTACTGCTGCAGGCGATAAGGAGTTTACTGTATTTAACGACCAGCGTGAGCAGTCAATTTTACTTACAGTTGATTCAACTCCAAAGGAAGTATTAATAGATAAGAACGGCTGGATACTAAAAAAGGTTGCTAAAGGAACTTATGAGAAATAATGAAGAAGTTAATTTGAATATAGAAAAGTTAACTTTATAATGAATCTTTCATCAATTGAACTCAAAGCACATTGCACAAACCTACTGCATCTGCACGTAAAATACTTTGGTAAACAGAGTGTAAAATATGACCCTTTGCTTTCACATGGTTCAGAACGACTGATAATAAGGCTCTATTCAGAAGATGGTTCAACATCAATTGGGATTGTTAACCCTCACGTTGAAGAAAATAAAGCGTTCGTTAGCTTTGGCAGGCATTTTAAGGAATTTGGATTAAGCGTTCCTGAAATTTATATTGTTTCGCCTGGTAACGATATATATCTTCTTGAAGACCTTGGAGATGAGACACTGCTTAAAAGAATTTCTGACGATTGCGAATTTGATGAATTAAAAACCAGCCTGTATAAAAGAGTAATTAATGAGCTTCCAAAATTCCAGGTAACAGCAGGTAATGGGATTGATTACAGCTTTTGTTACCAGTTCGCTGAATTTGGAAGTGAGAATATAGATTTTGACCTGCAGTATTTTAAGGATAGATTCCTGAAAGCATTTTATAAAGGTAATGCTAACCACAATAAGCTTGATGACGATCTTTCATTCATAAAGAATAAAATACTTGAATTCCCGCGTGATTATTTTCTGTACAGAGATTTCCAGTCAAGAAATATTATGCTGAAAAACGATGACTTATTTTTTATAGATTTTCAGTCAGGAAGAAAGGGCGCTTTACTTTACGATGTGGCATCATTGTTATATGATGCAAAAGCAGATGTTCCCCAAAAAAATAGAGAACAATTACTGGAGTATTATTTAGATGTAGTTAATGAGCATGTCAGTGCTGATATAGCAAAGATGAAGCGGTACTTCTGGTATTTTGCTATGGTGAGGATACTACAGGCAATGGGAGCTTACGGCTTCTTAGGAATTGTTAAAGGAAAAAGAAGATTTTTGGAAAGCATTCCATACGCATTAAAAAATATAAATTTTATTTTGGCTAACAGGACTGAGCCAGGTGAGCTTAAATATTTAAAACAAATATTCAGTGAATTATTAACAGAAAATACCACAGAAAATGAAAAAGCATAATATACGCGGACTTAACGTAATAGAATCAGGTGAAGATAATTCACAAGCCATAATATTTATTCATGCCTTCCCTCTTTGCAGTAGAATGTGGGATAAACAGGTTGAAGCATTACAGGGTAATTTCCGAATAGTGGTTTATGACTTGAGAAGTTTTGGTTACAGTGAAATGGGCGATGGGCACTTTACAATTGATTCTCATGTAAGCGACCTAATTTCAATTATAGACAGCCTTAGGCTTGATAAACCGGTAGTGTGCGGCATTTCAATGGGTGGGTATATTACACTCAGAGCGCTTGAGCTTTACCAGAGTAAATTCAAAGGAGCTATCATTGCAGATTCAAAAGCGGAGCCCGATAATAATCCGACAAAACATGCAAGAGCTGAACAAATTAAAATGATAAAGAACGGACAAAGGGAGCAATTCACAGAAAATTTCATCAAAGCTGCGCTAAGTGAAACTAATTATACCGAAAAAACTGAGCTTGTAGCATTTCTTAAAGAAATGATCGGCTGGCAAAAGAACGAAGCGATAAACGGAGCATTGCTTACAATGGCAGCAAGAGCCGATACTACTGATGCTTTGGATAAGTTTGATATTAAAATGCTTCTGACCGCAGGAAAGGAAGATAAGCTTACACCGCCTGAATTTTCAAAAATAATTTATGGTAAGACAAGAAATTCAGACTTTAAGCTTATTGCAAATGCGGGGCATTTGCCAAATATGGAAAATCCCGAAGACTTTAATGCTACAATAATTGATTTTATGAAGAGTTACGAGAAGAAACATAATTAGAAATTAAGAATTAAAAATAATTATCATTTGCGAGGAGCGAAGCGACGAAGCAATCTCATCAAATAGAATAATTAAGGAAACATTTATGAGATTGCTTCGCTGTGCTCGCAATTCTAATTCAACTTCTTCTTCACTTCCATTATCATAATATCAGTCATTTTAGTAATATCATATTCCTGTTTCCAGTCCCAGTCTTTCCGTGCTTCTTTATCATCAATGCTTTCCGGCCAAGATTCGGCTATTTGCTGGCGGAAATCAGGCTTATATGTTATGGTAAAATCAGGAATATGTTTTTTTATCTCCAATGCAAGTTCACGCGGATTAAAGCTTATTCCTCTTAAATTGTAGCTTGACCTAATTTTAACTTTATCGGGTGATGCTTCCATCAGGTCAATTGTTCCCTTTATTGCATCAGGCATGAACATCATTGGGAGTGATGTATTTCCTCTCAAAAAACATTCATACTTCCCTGCTCTAATGGCTTCGTAGAATATTTCCACTGCATAATCGGTTGTACCACCGCCCGCTTCGGTTTTGTAACTAACAAGACCGGGGTAGCGTATGCTTCTTACATCAACTCCATATTTTTTGAAATAATACTCGCACCATCTTTCACCTGCAAGTTTGCTTATGCCGTACACTGTTGAAGGCTCCATAACAGTTAATTGCGGAGTATTCTTCTTTGGAGTGGTTGGACCGAACACAGCAATTGAACTTGGCCAAAACAACTGTTTTATGACGCCATCTTTCGCCATATCAAGTATGCTTAAAAGGCTTTTCATGTTAAGTTCCCATGCTTTTTTAGGATATTTTTCTGCGTTTCCTGAAAGCATTGCCGCGAGCAGGTAAACTTTTGATACATTATGCTTCTTTAAAACTTCAAGAATTTTTTTTTCGTCCATTACATCAAGTGTTTCAAAGGGTCCAGTTTGCATAACGTCATCTGCAGCGTTCTTAATATCGCTTGCTATGACATTATCGTTACCAAACTTATTTCTCAACTCAAGGGTTAAGTCAGAGCCTATTTGTCCGGATGCTCCAATAACAATAGTTTTACTCATTATCTTTTTGTGATTTTTTCTTTATTTACGATCTTAGCGCTGTTTGCTAACATTCTCAGATCAATTAACATTAATAAATAATCCATCCTTTCCGATGGTGTCATTTGTAATATGTTTTTTTCCAAATGTCCGTCAAATAATGGGTCTATATTTTTATTTACTGCATTACTCATTATTAATAATTTTTTTCAATTCATTTATATCATCCTGGTCTTTTGTTCTCATAGGATTAACTTTAGATTTAGCATATATCAGATCCTCTTTCGAAGAAACCGCCACATCAATTCCTTTAATATGCATAAACTCGGCATTAGAATATAGAGCTTCAAATGTTTTAGGATATGATAGAAAAATATCCAGTTGAATAATAGAATCAGGAACAATAAAAGTATATACTAAAGCTCCTTTTTCATTTACCCAATTCTCACGTTTTAAAGGATCCAGAAGATTTTCAACTGGATCAGGTATTCTAGGCTTTAATCCAAGAGATTTTGCAGATTCTATAAGCTTATTAATATTTTCGGCACTTGTAGAAATTGAAATATCTAGATCATAAGTAGCTCTATCAACACCATGCAAAAAGCATGCAACACCACCGCAAACTACAAAGTCAACTTTATTTGCTGTTAACACATTCATCAAATCCCAAATTGTATTCTGTATATTACTCATTTATTCAGACCCTATTTTAATTTCTTTTTTACTCATTAAATACCTTTTACAATAACCTGCGGTGATACTTTGGTTTTGGGAATTAAAGCAGGCCAGTAAGCAACAACATCTGATGCTTTGGGTCTGCCGCCTGCAAAGCCTGTAACGCTTGGTGGACCTGTTAATATCAATGGTGCAATTTCCTTGCTAAATCTTTCAATAGTAGCTTTATCCTTAGCCCTTACACCAATTCTTAACACAACTTCACTTAAGTCATCACGTTTTTTAACCAGTGGTCCGTGACAGCTGTTATATCCAAGAAATTCTGTTCTTACTTCTTCGAATTTTAGACCAAGGTCATCAAGCCTGGTGCGTAGAATTTTATCACCAGCTTCAGCTTTCTTTAAAGCATCAGGAGCTGAGTATGTAAGTGTTGAAAATGCGCTGAATCCGTCTTCGTATGACATTGATACTTTGTAAAATTCGGTTGCAGGACTGCCTGTAATACCATATACTTTTACCCTGTCTTTACCGGCAGCCTCAAGATGAATTGAAGTGAAATCTGCAATGCAATCAGGTGTAATGTAATCTTTCGGATCGCCTATTTCATATAATAACTGTTCGCTTACTGTTTCAGTCGAAACAAGCCCGCCTGTATTATCATGTTTTGTTATGTAGAATGTTCCGTCTTTATGCGCTTCAACTATCGGGAAGCCAATGCGGGCAAGATCAGGAACCGATTGCCAGTCACCCAAAAAATTACCACCTGATGCCTGTCCGCCACACTCAATAATATGCCCGGCAATTGTACCGGCTGACATTTTATTGAAGTCATTCATATCCCACCCAAATTCATATATCATTGGTCCAAGTGTTAAGCCTGTATCAGTAACTCTTCCAGTGATAACAATATCAGCGCCTTGCTTCAGTGCATCTACAACGGGCAATGCGCCAAAATAAACATTTGCGCTAAGTACTTTATCTTTAATCGCCTCAGCGCTTTCGCCCGTTTCCATATTCTTCAATAACACACCTTCGTTCAATAGACTTTCAATATCATCAAGAATATTATCACCCATAACAACGCCGATCTTTAATCCGCTGATGCCGAGTTTTTTTGCAACTTCAAAAACTGCATCACGGCATGCAATCGGATTTACTCCCCCGCCGTTTGTTATGACCTTAAATTTCTTTTCTTTTAATAATGGAAGAAGTCTTTCCATAAGGGGCGGTATATCTCTGGCATATCCCATAGCGGGATTTTTTAATTTCTGTTTCTGTAGAATTGACATCGTTACTTCGGCAAGGTAATCCATCATAAGGTAATCAATTTGCCCTTTTGAAGCCTGATTTACCGGTGCATCTATCAGGTCACCCCAAAATCCCTGCCCTGAAGCTATTTTAATAATATCTCTCATTAATAATATCTTTCATTAATTCAGTATTTTTAATAAATTTATACAAATTTAATGAAAAATGAGGATATAAAAAATTCATTTGTTTGTTGGTGAACTTAAACAAGTTTGGCAACCTTTCCTCGTTTCACTCGGCAAGGCGAAGCACCAACAAATGGGGAATAGGAAAAAATAATGACATTTAAAATTAATCCGAAGGATTAATACTTTGTATTAAAAATCCCCTCTTAAACTACAGAGGGGATCTAAAAAAGTAATGCTTTATACAACTAAATCGCTACTTAACCAATATCATTTTCTTTACAGAAATAAAATCACCAGCACTAAGCTTATAGAAATAAACACCGCTTGAAATATCATCGCCATCGAAAGTAACTGAATAACTTCCGCGGGTCATTGAACGATTGATCAGCACTTGTACTTCCTTACCGGCTGCGTTGAATACTGATAACTTAACATTACTTTGCAGCGGGATATCAAAAGTAATATTTGTAACCGGATTGAACGGGTTAGGATAGTTTTGCAATAAGCTGAATTTATCCGGTTCATTTGTTGGAGGGTCGCCAATTCCTACCGGAGGGAAGGAATATTCATATATTCCCTGACCTGTTGTACCTGCTACACCTGCAAAAAGTGTATTAGTAGTAGTATTGAATGCAAGCGCCCTTACAACGTAATTGTTTAACATAACTCCACCATTAAATGAAGTCCATGTTGTTCCGGAATTGGTAGTTCTGTAAACACCTCCAGTAGTGGCATTATCAAGTCCGGCAAAAAACTCGGTAGAAGAACCCGGCTTTATAAGTATTGACCTTATTTGCACACCAACTACATTTGGAATACCAGTACTGCTCCTTACCCATGAAGTTCCGCCATTTGTTGTTAAATAAGCTCCTCCGGTAGTTGTATTTTGGAACAAGCCGGCTATAACTACTGATGTATCAAAATTACTTACGCTAATTGTCCTTACAGCATTTAGTTCAGTAGCACCTGTAGGCAAGCCACTGCTGAACAATGCCCATGTAGAGCCGCCATTAAAACTTTTATAAATAAACGTAGGACCAGTTCCTGGCGGATTTGGAACAAGGAACGAAGTGCCTGCATACATTGTATTAAAATTCAACGGATTCCTGGAAAGGCATATTACGTTCTTGTTGCTGCCCATACCGGTATTTGCAGGTGCCCAGCTAACACCGCCATTTGTTGTTTTGTAAACGCCATTTATAGAATTTGTAAAGTTAGAAGCATTCCAAATACTGACTAAAGCTATATTTGGGTCAGTTGGGTTAATAACAAATTCCTGTGTACCCGCGGAATCAGTAATACCAACATTTCGCTGAGTCCAAAGTGTACCGCCATTTGTAGTTACATATATTCCCGCATTAGTACCACCAATACCTGTTCCGCAATAAACATAATTGGGATCAGACGGACTGACTTCAACTGACTGCATATTTAAAGCCAACAGACCAGAGTTAACCTGTACCCAGTTAGCACCACCATTGGTGCTTTTCCAAATACCAGAAGTATTACTACCGGCATACATTATTTGCTGGTTAGTTGGACTAATAGCAATGCATCTTTGCCAAATAGCTCCCGTTCCGGATAGAGTTTGTGTCCATATCTCGGGTCCGTCACCGGCATAAGTAGATAATTGTGATATTACTGCAAGAAGAGAAATGATGAATATTTTTTTCATTTGTGCCTCCAATAATTTAAGTTAGAAGTTTTTTAAAAAAACGAAGATTTGAATAGAAAAAACTACTTTATTTTAATTAAAAAGTCAATACTATTATAAAGGCTTAATGTGGATAAAAATCATATTTTTGATACTGCAAGGTCATATTGTTTTAACAAATCGTCAATAACTTCTTTAACGGTTTTAATTTCATTTACCAAACCGCTTGATTGACCCATTTCAAGCTCTCCTTCATCAATATCTCCCAGGAATATACCCTTCATCTCACGTTTCTTTGCTAACAATTCTTTCAGATCTTTAGCAGATGCGCCATTTCTTTCTGCTTCAATCACATCATGGGCAAATTTATTTTTAAACAAACGAACGGGATTGAGCTTTTTCATAACAAGATATGTGCCGGTATCTTTGGCTTCAACAATTTTATTTTTGAATTGCTCAGCGCCTGAAGCTTCAACTGTTGCTGCAAAGCGGGTGCCAATTTGTACGCCTTCGGCTCCAAGTGTCATACAAGCCGCTATCTGTCTGCCATCAGCAATGCCGCCTGCTGCTATGACCGGGATTTCAAGCGCATCCACAACCTGCGGCACAAGGCATAGTGTTGTAATTTCGTCAATCCCGTTATGACCTCCGGCTTCAAAACCTTCGGCAACTACAGCATCACAGCCTGCATCCTGTGCTTTTAGCGCGTGCTCTACTGATGCAACTACGTGCACAAGTGTAATACCGTTATCTTTAAAGATTTTGGAATAATTGTTTGGATTCCCTGCAGATGAAAACACAATTTTAATGTTTTCATTCAGGATAGTATTGATAAGCTCATTTACATCACCGCGAATTAATGGAAGATTTACACCGAAGGGTTTATCAATATTTTTTTCTTTGAAGTAATTCCTGAGTTTAGTGATGTGTTCGCTTAAGAGTTCGGGTTTCATTGAGCCAGAGCCTATTAGCCCTAGACATCCGTTTTCTGATGCCGCCGAGGCGAGCCGCCATCCGGAGGTCCATACCATCCCCGCCTGGATTATGGGATAATCAATGTTAAATAATTTATTTATGCGTGTATGTTTCAATGGTGTATTTAGAGTGCAAAAATTCCAGTTTTATTATTGAGATTGCTTCGCTTCGCTCGCAAAAATGCTGTTTGCGAGGAGCGTTAGCGACGAAGCAATCTCAACACTATATCTCTTTTAACAACTTTATCATATCCAGTAAAGCATTCGCAGCTTCACTACCCTTATTGTGAGCGTCATTAGATGAACGTTTATCTGCCTGCTCATCAGTATAACATGTTAACACACCGTAGGAAACGGGCATATTGTATTCAAGGTTTAGCGTCATAATACCGTTTGTAACGGCATTTGAGATATATTCAAAATGAGCAGTCTCACCTTTTATCACTGCACCCAGGCAAATTATGCCGCAGTATTTACCTGTCATACATAAATGTTTTGCTGTCAAAGGAATTTCAAATGCGCCGGGACAATAAATAACAGTTATATTCTTATCTTCAAAATTATTTTCATGAAGCATATCAGTTGCTCCTTTTAACAGACCCCCTGTAACTTCTTCATTAAATCTGCTTACAACAATTGCAATTCTACCTAAAACTTTTTTGCCTGATTTTTTTTTCTTCTGTTTTGCCATAATTTATTTTAGACTTTAAACAACCTGTTTTTCATAGCGGTAATTTTGATCTGAGGTACAAAATATCTTCCAAGAAGCGAAACATCATTTATCCTGCCGCCGTGGAAATCACTTCCGCCGCTTTCAAGCAGAAAGTACTGGCTGGCAATATCCCTGAAATATTCTATATCATGATCTGAATGAGAAGGATGTATTACCTCAATACCATCAATGCCAAATTCTATCATTTCAAAAAGTGAATTGTTATGCCTTAAGCCTTTACCGGGGTGAGCAATAAATGAAAGTCCACCGCTGCGGTTAATAAGCGATATTGCATCCTTAGTTGATATATTTGGTTTTTTAACATACGCGGGTTTATCATCGCCAATATATTTATTGAACGCATCATAATAATTATTTATAAAACCGCCTTCTAACATTGCAATAGCAATATGAGGTCTGCCTACCGAACCATTACCTTTAACCTGCAAAAGAACATCGTCTATCGTTATAGCTATATCAATCTCATTGAGCTTATCAATAATTTTCTGAGCGCGTTTTATTCTTTCCCCGCGAAAATTCTTAAGGTAATCAAGCAGTTCTTTATTTTTGTGATCTATAAAATACGCAAGGATATGAGTTTCTTTGCCGTTATGTTCAGCGCTTATTTCTACACCTGAGATAAGCTCAATACCGTAACGTGAAGCAATTTCCAATGCATCTTCAACTGCATCAACATTATCATGATCGGTAATTGCAAGATGAGTTAAGCCAGCTGATTTGGCTCTTTGAATTAATTCCTCGGGGTTATGGTAGCCATCGGAATAGTGCGTATGTGTGTGAAGATCAGCCTTAATTATTGAGTCAATGTTTCCCAAAGCGGAATTGACTTAATGCAGATGAAACGGCACGGGGTAAAATATGCCGATTCAAAGCCCGAAATTTGAAAAATGAGCTATTCTATTTTCTGCGGTTTTTCTCCATATATAGAAGAATTTAAATAGGTTAATTGTACCGGAGGAGGGACTTGAACCCCCGACCTGCGGATTATGATTCCGACGCTCTAACCACCTGAGCTACTCCGGCTATTATAAAATGCTGAATATAAAACAAAAATAGCGATTTTGTAATTGTGTTTCAAGGGAAAATTCACTTCAAAATTACATTATGCAACTAAAATGTAGTTAATTTTCATTATATTTGTAAAGTTAAAAATAAATTTTTATTGTCATGACCATGAAGTTTGAAATAATAATCTATCAGGATGAAGATGGAGTTTTTATTGCAGAATGTCCCTCAATTCCCGGTTGTGTAAGTCAGGGAAAAACACATGCTGAAGCCGAAACAAATATTCAGGATGCAATTAAAGAATGCTTAATTGTTAGAAGAGAAAAAGGACTTCCTTTAACCGTAGAAACAAACCAAATCGAAGTAACAATATAAATGCCGCAAATTCCTTTACTAGCTCCATCAAAAGTAATAAATATATTTGAAAAATTCGGATGGTCAATTACCCGACAAAAAGGCAGTCACATTATTATGACAAAACCCGGCAGCATTTCAACTTTATCAATTCCAAATCATAAGGAAGTTGCAAGAGGAACTTTAAAAAGTTTAATTATGAAGGCTGGAATTAGTATCGGAGATTTTTTAGAAATATAATAATAAAATAAAAAAATATCATACGCCAGAACACTCTTATGTAAAATGAAATCTTATTACAGATGAAAGCTCCCTGCATAATTTTTTTAGCCTGACTAAATTGTCGACTTTTCTCGACTATTCCTGCCGGTAAAATTGTAGCGGGTTCTCGCTCTCTGGGTGCATTTGAAAATGTAAATTGAGAGATTTAAGATCAAGAACACAGTATATTTTCTATTAAATTATTTTTATGATTTTAATTTAAGGATTTCCCCATGAGCTTTTCTTACTGATACATTGTATTCAAATTGAATCTTTCGCACTTCCTCTAAATTTCCGCCTCTATTTCTTAATAACAAATGAAGTTTGTCAAGAATTTCATCCAAGTTTTTAATTACACCTTCACCGTTGATATTTGCAAATTGTGTATAATTCTTTATATCCCAGCCGAGAGTTATTATTCTTAACCTGCATTGATCCGCCATTCTACCATATTCCGCCTGCTTGTTTCTATCATCTGTACCACCAGACTCATATAAATAACAAACAATTAATGAGATATTACTATTTAACTCAGTTGCACACTTCAATAATAACTCAGCCCAATAGGTATGCCATTCTTTTTCTTTGCTAAGATTAACTTTGTTTTTTTCTAAATTTCTGTTTATTAAAATTCCAATAATTAGAATGATAACAGGAGTTAGAAAAGAAGCTATGAGCTTTAATATTTCAATTGTGTCATTATCCATTTACAAATATAATTAATAATAAAGTAAGTGATGGGGCAAAAAAAGGATCAGGTTTCCCCGCTTCAATATTCAAGCAGCCTGCCTTTGCTGTCCAAAGGACTCCTTACGGAGAAACAGTTCATTAACTGCGCCAATGATTACTTCTCTTAACTTCACAAACTCCGGCTTGATGATATAATCTTCAAGTATTCCTAAAATTTGAAAATTATTCAAGGGAGAAGATTAGGATATTATACAACTTTTATTTCACGCAAAGTCGCAAAAGCGCAAAGAAATAGATAACTCTTTTATCATTCTCGTGTAAGCGTGCAAGAAGTGCGCTTCTATATCCAAATGGAATAATGTTATTGGTAAACTTAGAAACAAGTCATGCAACCTTTCCTCGTTTCACTCGGCAAGGCGAAGCACCAACAAAGAAGGAGAAAGAAAAAGTGATTATAGAAATTCGCAATAGACGGTATTATGTTTATTGCCTTATGGGTGAAATGCCTTTGATTTTAATCTGATTAATCTGACAAATCTGATGAATCTGATGAATTTTACAGTTTCTTTATCAGCTTCTTCATATCATCTGGCAATTCACTTTCAAATCTGAGGGGTTTATTGGTTATAGGGTGTGTGAACCCAAGTACCTTGGCATGCAATGCCTGGCGAGGCATAAGCTCAAGCAGGTTGTTGATACGCGCCTTAATGTTAGAGGATAACTGTACACCATGAGGAGTCGTGCCGTCGTAATCAAGATCGCCAAAAACAGGGTGTCCCATAGAATGCATGTGAACTCTTATTTGGTGCGTTCTTCCGGTATGCAGGTTCAGCTTTACAAGAGAGGTGAAATCAAATTCCTTTATAACTTCATAATCGGTAATTGCATGCTTACCTGTTTCTATCACAGCTACTTTTTTGCGGTCTTTCGGATTCCGCCCGAGCGGTTTTTCAATCCTGCCTTTTTTTATCTTAAAGTGACCCCATACAATTGCCTGGTACTCGCGCTCAATATCGTGCCTGCTGAATAATTTCGAGAGCTTCCGTTGTGTATCTTCATCTTTTGCAACTACCATAATTCCCGAAGTATGTTTATCAAGCCTGTGCACAATTCCCGCGCGCTCATCGCCGCCATCATCTTCATCGCCGTTCAGGCGTGGAAGCTTATCAGCCAGCTCGCCCATGTAATACATAAGCGCGTTTACCAGCGTGCCACTGTAATTTTTGTATGCTGGGTGAGTTACCATTCCCGCCGGTTTATTGACGATCATCAGGTAATTATCCTCATACATTATATCCAATGGGATGTTTTCGGGCTTTACATCTTCTTTATCGGGTAAGTATGGTAGTATTATTTCTATGGAATCATTTGGCTGAACTACATAATTGGCTTTGATCTTTTTGCCGTTCACTTCAACAAAGCCTTCGTTCATGGCATTTTTGATCTTCGTACGGGAGGAATTTTCTATGTGAATTGCGAGGTATTTATCAATTCTTAGTTTCGATTGTCCCGCCGGGACCTGCATCAGCATTTTCCTTTGTATCTTCAATTTGTGAAATTTCGGTTAACGAATTGTTTGAATCTAAAGGCTTGTTTAAATCTATAAGTTTATCATTGTTACTTTGAATTGAATTTTCTGCAAGTGTGATGCTATTGGGATTCAACGGGTACTCGCCATCAACAGGAGGCGAAACTTGACCGCTATCAACCAACACAGGCTCCTCATGTGTTTTAAATATCCTGTTATGAAAGAAAAGTATTATTAAAAATCCCACAGATACAGATACATCAGCAACATTGAATATTGGCCACGTTGTATATGTTCTGCCAAGGATGGTGAAGTCCCAGAACTCGACCTGCACGAAATCGACAACCTTGCCGTGAAATAGCTGCGCATAATTATAGATTACCCCATAAAACGTTCTATCTATAAGATTGCCAATAGCACCTGCCAGTATAAGTGCAAGTGAAAGTCTTATTAAGATACCATCGCGCCTGTGTTTATATATGTAGAAAAAAATAAATAATGAAGCGACTATAGTAAACAGTGTAAGAAACATTTTGGGACCTATATCAATTCCAAATGCCATTCCCGGATTTTCTATAAAGGTGAGCCTGACAATATCACCAAGCAGGGGTTTTGATGAACCATACTGCATTCCCTGTATATCAATACCAAGGGATTCTATCTTGATTCCTTTAACCAACAACTTAATTACCTGATCAAAGATAACAATTATAAGCGTAATAAATAATACTTTCAATATTTTTCCTGTGCTTCCTTAAAATTCATTAATTTCTTAGCTGAAATTCCTTTAATAACGATTAAAAAATTTATCAGCTAGATAAGATTTGTTTACAGTTTATACAATGTGATGTAATTGGTACAGCTTCAAGTCTTGCTTTATTTATAGGTTTGCCGCATGAGACACATAAGCCATAAGTTTTCTTTGCAATTCTTTCAAGCGCATTTTCAAGATAAAACAAATGCTTTTCATCTCTTTGAATGAACATATAAGCCTTTTGTCGTTCCATTTCGTCGCTCCCTTGCTCTGCCATGTGCATTGAAAAAGTAGAATTATCACCAACATAATCGCCTGTATTCTCATCTACTAATGATTCTCTTTGCTTCCTTGCATTTTCAAGTATCTCGGTCTTCTGTTCTACTAAAAGCTCTTTGAATGTTATAAGTTCTTTATCACTTAGATAGGTTTTACCGAGTATTACTGCTATTGGATCATTCGCGGTTTTATCAGTTTTCTTCTTTGAAGAAATAGTTTTCGCGGATACCTTACTAACAGTATTTTTGACTTTTGAAGTTCCTTTACTAACTTTTAAGTTGTTAGCTGTTGATTTTTTTACCGAAGAAGTTTTGGCTTTAACCGCAGTTTTAGCGCTTTTTTTCTTACCGCTTTTTACTACCGAAGTTTTCTTTCCTGGTTTTTTTTCATTGCTGACTGCCATAATTAATTCCTTAACTTTATTACTGCCTGCTTATAATATTACTGTTTAAGCAATCAGTTATGTTTTAGTTTAAATTTTTTCAATTGAAACCTTACAGTTTCGCCCGTTTATATTTATTTCTTCATAACCATTTAGCGTATCATTAATATCCTGATAAAGCTCAACAGCCATAGTTTGTTCTGATATATACTTTTTCTGCCCGGATATTATTCCGT
>JAYTUN010000162.1:0-53083 GCA_043744495.1 Ignavibacteria bacterium | reverse complement strand
GTTATTTTTTTGTTTCACAAAACAAATTTAACAGTTAAGAACCAGATTTTCTTTCACTTAATGACTACTTTTGTGTCGTGTACTAAGTTTATGCGGTTTATTGAATTAATTAGTTTTTAACATATACTACAGAATTTACCCAAATGAATTTTATTTAACCATACATATAACTAAATTTGTATTAAAGTAAATAATCCACAGGTCTATGGCTCTTCGGGTCAAAGACTCGTAGAGTTACTTCGCATGGACTTTTAACAGTATTAGGCTTCCCAATAAATATAAATAAATATTCAAATTTGACCCACAGGCTAAAAGACATAAAATTAATAGTAATAGATATTGACGGCACACTTGTTGACGAACAGGGAAATGTGGGCGAAAAAACCCTTTACCTTGCTAAAGAGCTGAAAAAACAAAATATTTTCTGCACTCTTTCTTCTGCAAGGTCATTTCATTATTCATCTCACATTGCCGATGAACTTGATATTGATGTCCCGTTCGTTACCCTTGACGGCGCACTTATTAAAAACCGTAAAGGTGAAACTATTTACAAAGGCGTTATTAATGATACTTTTGTTCATAAGGCAATTTCGCTTTCAGAAGACAACTACGGCAAGATAACAATGTGCGATGAACATAATCTTTTTGTAACGCCCAGGAATACCGTTGTTAAGGAATATACAAAACTTAGCGCTCCCATAAAAGAAATTGCAGATTTTACAGGTGTTAAAGATATTCTGGAAATTTTGATTTACTGTGAAGATAAAGCAAGCCTTAAACACATAAAACACAGCTTCGGATATTTTGATAAAATAGGTGTATCGCTCAGCGTTACAAAATCACCCCGCAATGATTATTATCTTTTGACCATTAAGAAAAAACAAAGCAACAAACTTGAAAGTGTTAAAAGACTTGTTAAATATTTAGGCCTCAGCAAGAAAAATGTTGCGGTTATTGGCGACTGGCATAACGATGTGCCGCTGTTTGATTTTGGCGCATACAATATTGCCGTTAAAAACGCTATCCCAGAGCTAAAGCGCAAAGCTGACTATGTTACAAATTCCACAAACAACGAAGATGCCGTTGGAGAAGTACTGGAGCTTGTGCACACCTACATATTAAACGGTACAAAATAAGAGTAGCCGCGGCATTTTTAACTGTTTTTACAGTTAGGCTGCGAATTATTGAAATATATTACCAATCATTTTCACAATACCGTTTTTATTGAATAAACCAAAATGTATCGGTATCTTAGGCGGAGGGCAGCTTGCCCGTATGTCGGCATTTGCCGCTAAGCGGCTTGGATTTAACGTTGCTATCCTAGATAAGGATCCGGGCTCGCCTGCCGGGGAGCTTACCAATAAAGAGTTTACAGGCAGCATTAACAATAAAGCGCTGCTTCGTAAATTTGCTTCAGTGTGTGATGTTATTACTCTTGAAAATGAATTTGTTGATTATCATCTGCTTGAATATATTGAGTCACTCGGTAAAAAAGTTTTTCCATCCTCTTTTACTATATCACTAATACAGGATAAGCTGATACAGAAACAGACGCTCCAACTGTATAACATTCCCCTGCCCAAATTTATTGCAGTAAACCATAAATCAGATTTCGTAAAAATTGTTAAGGAGCTTAAACTTCCCTTTGTTCTTAAATCCAGGAAAATGGGTTATGATGGATATGGTAATGCCCTTGTTAAGAATAAGAAATCTTTTGAAAAAGCATTTGATAAATTAACGCACAGACATTCCAAATTACTAGCCGAAGAATTTGTAGATTTTACCAAAGAGCTTGCTGTTATAGTTGCCCGAACAAAGAATGAAATATGCATTTATCCTGTTGTTGAAACCACACAGAAAAACCATATATGCCATACCGTGATAGCGCCTGCTAAGTTCAATCCCGCGGTAATTAAGAAAGCAAGAAAGATCGCTTTGGATTCAGTTATGGCTGTAAATGGTTTTGGGTTATTCGGAATTGAACTATTCTGCACACATAGCGGTAAAATTCTTGTAAACGAAATGGCTCCAAGACCACATAATTCAGGGCACTACACTATAGAAGGATGCGTATGCTCACAGTTTGAAAATCACATTCGCTCAGTACTGAGTTTACCGCTTGGCTCAGCAGAAATGGTAAAACCATACTCGGTTATGATAAATTTATTGGGTAAGACAAACAGCGCGGGAATTGTAAAAAATTATTCAAAAGCATTAAGCGATCCAAATATACATTTGTATATATATGGAAAAAAATTATCGCGCATTGGCAGAAAAATGGGTCACATTACAATAACAGGCAATGACCTGAAAATAATATTAAGTAAAGCAAAAGCAGCTGAAAGATCAATTGTGATATAAATATTATTTTTCATTCTTTTAGTAACAGAAAATATTATGAAACCAAAACCAATCATCGGAATAATCATGGGAAGCGATTCAGACCTTCCAACAATGCAGGAAGCCGCTATTGTTTGCACAGAATTTGGCGTGCCATACGAAATTAAGATCACCTCTGCTCACCGCACACCAAACTTTATGGCTAAATATGCTGAGGCTGCACACAGGCGCGGCATAAAAATCATTATCGCTGGCGCGGGCGGCGCAGCACATTTACCCGGTATGGCTGCTTCACATTCACCATTGCCTGTTATTGGAGTACCCATCCGCACTAAAGCTCTCGAGGGAATTGATTCGCTGCTTTCAATTGTGCAAATGCCTACCGGCATTCCCGTAGCCACTGTTGCAATAGGTAATGCTAAAAATGCTGGACTCCTTGCAATTGAAATGCTGGCAATTTCAAATAAAAGCTTGTTCCGTAAAATTCAGTTATTTAAGAAAAAGCTTGCAGCTGAATCAATGGCAAAGAATAAAAAGATTAAAAATTCTAAATAAATGGTCAAATCACAAATTTCTAACGATATTTAAATGCCGTTAATACGGTATTTAACTATAGCCTTATTGCGTTAATCTTTGCAACACTTAATTTTTGTTTAATAACTTAACATAAAATTAAATATATTTGCTTTCCAAGAAAAAAATCAAAGTTTTATGAAAAGATATTTAATATCGCTGGTAACATTAATTATATTCGTATCGGCACTTTCGTTTATGGGATGTACAAAACAAACTGAGAGTGAAAAAAGAAGAGAAAAGGACAGTCTTGAACAGGTTAAGTATGATGAAATTATAAGAGAACTCATCGATTCAAACCTGATAAAGAAGCGTGACAGCACCGATATATACGGAACAGGAAATTTTGATTACAAAGATTCACTTGAGTCATACCACAGGGGTTATAGTATTCCGCGAGACAGCATATACAAAGTATGGAACACTAAAGCATTTCAGGAATTAGATGAACTGATAAGAAAAAAACCGACCCAGCCGGGTCCATTTCTTGATAGAGGTAACCATTTCCAGAACATTAAAATGTACCGCAATGCAATTTCAGATTATAATGAATACATAAAGCTAAACCAAACTAACCATTCTGCTTACATGAACCGCGGCAATGCGTATGAAAGATTTAAGATATATGATTCCGCAATGGCAGACTATAACACGGTGTTAATGCTTAAACCGGATGATACTATTGCAAACTTCAACAAAGGAAATATTTACGATATCCTTGGCAAGCCTGATTCTGCTGTTTACCAGTATGATACTGTTACTTTCAAGGATTCAAGGCTGGCAAAAACTTATTACAACAGGGGTACATCATACCTTGCTCAAAGAAAGTTCAAAGAAGCTGCCCGTGACTGGGAACAGGCAATAGCTCTTAACAGAACTTACGAAACAGAGCTTAGACCAAAAATAAATAAAATAAGACCGCTGATAAAATAAATTTCCTGGAAGTTTTTTTAATAGCTTTAAGCAGGGAAACAAAAAAAGGTATAATTAATAATTATTCCTTTTTCTTTTCATGCTATACTTTTTATTTTTACTCTCTGTAAACAGACCATTTACCCTCTGTTTCAACATCCAGAATATATGCCCTTGTTTCGGGTACAGCAATTTGTTTCTTACCTTTATAATCACCGGTTACATCGGCAAGTACCGCAACTACCTGTCCGTCGGGATATTTGATCTGCACTTTGAATTTTCCTGTGCCTTCATGAAAGATGTTAAAAGTTGCAGGACCCTCAATCAGATCAACTAACTGGTCCTTGCTTCCTGTAAATATTTCAGCAACCTTGTACTGATCTTTATTGACCTTTGTGGTATCCTGCTTGTTGCCTGATGACTTTTTATCCTTGTCAGATTTATCACTTGTGCAGGCAATTAGTATTCCAAACAGTATTACTAAAGAAAATGCGAATTTTAAGTGATTTTTCATTGTTATTCTAACTTTTTTACGGTATTACAACTCATTTTATTATTATATAAACTTACTATAATTATTACAAAAATTCAACTTAAATATGACATCTAAATATATTATCATCGTTTCACTTTTTTTGGCACTTATACTTGGCTGCGCACAGAGAAATCCTGAAGAATCTTCCAAACATCTAAAATCCGGCATTGAGCTGCAGAACAAAGGCAAGCTTGATGAGGCAATGAATGAATACAATCAGGCAATTGAGTTTGATAAAAAGAACCAAACTGCGTGGTATCACCGTGGCACGCTGAATATTTCAAGAAATAACTTTCCAAAAGGAATTGAGGATATTACCGAAGCAATAAGCATCGCTCCGGATACAGCAAGATTTTACGATGCAAGGGGTTATGTTTATATTACAATGAATGATTACAGTAAAGCAATGAATGATTATGAAAAAGCTGTTGAGAAAGATACTAAAAGCGCAGTTTATATAAACAGGCGCGGATATGTTTACGCTCTTTTAAAAGATTATACACAGGCTATAAAAGATTATTCAAAGGCTATTGAGCTGAACCCGAAATATGAAGATGCCTATTCAAACCGCGGGTTTTCATATTTAAGTATTAACAAATATGAAAATGTTGTAAGCGATTTTACAAAAGCTATTGAGCTAAATCCCAAACGTGCGGTTTACTATAACACACGCGGCTTTGCGTATGCTAATATGAAAAGATTATTTGATGCACTTCCTGATTATGATAAAGCCATTCAAATTGATTCTACACTTGCAGATACATATATCAACAGGGGTTATATTTATCTTAATACAGATCAGTTCCAGTTTGCACTTGAAGATTTCGATAGAGCAATAAAGATTGGCTCAACCAGTGCGCTAAACTACAATGCTCGCGGATTCGCTTTTGCAAATTTACGCAACTACCCGCAGGCAATTACCGATTACTCCAAAGCAATTGAGCTTGATCCAACTTTAACGGATGCTTATGTGAACCGCGGATTTTCATATTATAATTCAATGGATAAACAAAATGCTCTAAAAGATTGGCAATCAGCCGTAGGTCAAAAACCTGCACTGGATAGCTCGCTAAAAAGTTACATGGAAAAAGCTAAAAAGTAAAAACAAAAGATTTTGTTTCACATTTATCACCTCCGTTTTGGGCAGTTAATAACTGCCCTTTTTTTATCCTGAGCGAAGCGCCTGCCCGCCTCAGGCGTGGACGAAGCAATCTCATAAATTCAACAAAATTTAAACATTCTTTAATCTTGATTATCTTCAAAACAATAAAAGAATGACTTTTGAGAAAGTCTCTCCAGTTTGAGAATGTACTTGTTTGCGAAGTAGAGAGATAGGTTTCTCAAAAGCAGACGGGTCACCATAATGGCTGGCAGACCCGTCTCTACTAAATTCATATTTGTAGGTCAAAGGCATGCCTTTGACTATTTTATTCTTCTTGTTTCTAATGCTGAGGTCCCGCAAATAAAAAAGGACAGTCTGCGGGGGACTGGCCTTCCTGATTAATTATGTAAGGATAGTGTAACAAAACTTAACCTGAAAACATATTTATTTAAAACGGTACTTCTTCGTATTTTGCGTGCTGAATTTTCGCATACTCAGGCGTCACAACAACGGGCTGCGGGGTAATTTCTGAGTAAACCGTTTGGTCGCCTTCAAGCTGTGAGCGGTCAATAATAAGCAATGACCTTGCCGGATTTTCGTCAAGGTGAAGCAGGAAGCTCTCAGCCCAGCACTCCATAGCCTTCACAAGATTCGCTCTGTGAGTTTCATCCTTGGTTGAAAAGATCTTTTCCCATGAGCTGTCATCACACTCGCCGCCTTCATAGCTTACAAATCCGGTATAAACTTCAAAGTAATCTTCACCTATTGTAAATGAGCTGTAATCCAAACTACCGCCGGGTAAATGTGTATTTGCTGATATATCTATGTAACCTGATATCTTCTTCACGGGAAAGCTTTCAAGCGTGTAATATGCTTTAACCAGTGTGTTGAACTTTGCCGGTGATACATTGTATTTATCCGAGCGCATGATAAGCTCTCTTATCACATTCCTGCAGATATTTGCCGCTAAAACATCAGCCTGGTTTATTTTAATTGTTTTATTCATGGTTATAAAATTTTGAATTTAAATTCTTCTGTTTTATTTTCGTTTATAATGATGAAACCCAGATGCTGAGCGCAAGGAAAAATACTGATAGCGTTAAAGTTATGGCTATTAAGCCGCGCTGGTTTTGCTCGCGCCTTTCTTCCCTTAAGTCCTCTACAAAATTCTTTAGTGATACCATTTGATTTATTCCTTTCTTAATTACTCTACAAATATATCCTGCAAAAATGCCCTATGTGTATCATTCAATGATACTTTTTATAATCCCCGACATTTAATGAATTGTTGCTGTTTTTAGCAAAATATTTCAGTAGAGGCAGGTTTGCAACCTGTCTCACAAAGCAAAAGTCCCCCTTACAAAGACCTTATGTTTGTACTTGTAGCAAAACAGAGCTTCCTATGGATAGGTATGTATGCAAAAAATTATCCCGTGATTTACCATAAATTTGCGCTTATTTTGCACTCTATGCTTGACTTCAGAATAAAATTTAAGCGGCAGATCGAGATCTTAGGGTTATGCCTGGCAAAAAATTACGGTGGCAAATCGCTCAGTGATTTTGCCGCGCTCTTTGGCGTGGAAGAGCTTACCATAAAGCGTGATCTTAACGATCTTCGTTCTGCGGGAATTGTAATACACTCCGCAAAAGGTAAAGGAGTAATAATTGATAAAAAACCCTCGTCTGAAAAAATACGTGAGCTTATAAAACAATACTCTTCGCTTGTCACATCAAACAGCTTCGTAGAAAAACCCACCGCCCTGCTTGTTTCCCGACTGAAGGAAGAAGCGCTTGCCAATATGGTCACCCTGCAAATGTGCATTGATACGAACACAATGGCTGTAATTGATTACGAAAAGGATGCCGATGTTTATGAACGCTCGCTTGAGATCGCCCCGCTTTTAATATTTCAGACCGATAATTACTGGCGACTGCTTACAGTGAATGATGGCAGGATAAAACAGTTCATTATGAATAAAATCCTGCACGCAAAATCATCTCCACGTTCATTTAAACCGGTATCAAAAGATAAAATAGAAGATGTGTTCAAGCATTCATTCCGCAGCTGGCTTGGTGAAGATACATTTAAAATTAGATTATCATTTTCATCCTACTGGGCTGATAGGCTTAAACCTAAACAGCTTCTGGATTCCGAAACATTTACTGAAAAGCCTGACGGCTCAATTGAATACACGGCAATCGTAAACTCACTCGATGAAATTGCAGGGTGGATAGTCACACGCGGCGAAGGCGTGAAGGTCATAGAACCCACTGAACTGAGAGCAAGGGTAATTGAGCTTGCTGAGGGTGTATTGAAAAATTATGCGCGGCATCCATCAGATAAATAATAATTACTACTTGACAAACCCTGTATTAAAAAAAATACTAACAGTATTAATCTCCTTCGTATGGTTGATAAACGGCTTGATATGCAAGGTACTCGGACTCGTTCCCCGCCACAGAGAAATTGTTGCACGGATACTGGGACCAGATATTTCTTTCATTGCTGTAAAGTTTATTGGTGTAATGGAAATTTTAATGTTCATTTGGGTTATAAGCAGGAAATATAGCAGACTTTGCGTAATTTTTCAGATCGTAATAGTTATGGCAATGAATATAATAGAATTTATCCTTGCACCTGAGATGCTTCTCTTTGGCAGGCTTAATATAGTAATTGCTATAATTTTTGTGAGTGTTATTTATTATAATGAATTCATAAATAATCCAAAAACCGCATAATGTTTTCACTGAAAGATCATCCATTTCCTGTTGAAACATTCTTTGAGAACTCGCTGTTGCTTACTTATGCAATTGCAAAAGATGAGCTTAAGAATATGATACCTGAATGCCTGACCCTGGATACCTTTAATGACAAATGGGCTTTCATCGCAATTGCTTTGGTAAAAACAAAAGCCTTGCGACCCGAAGGACTGCCAAAGATAATGGGTAATGATTTTATCTTAATAGGCTTCCGCGTATTTGTAAGATACAAAACAAACGCGGGCAAGAATCTTCGGGGATTGTATATCCTGAAATCCGAAACCAATAAAAAGAAAATGGAATTTTGGGGAAACATTTTTACTCATTACAATTATACTACTACTGATATTAAATTTACAAGAAACCAGGATATTGTTTCAGTTTTTTCAGAAATCTCAAAACTTGATATTTCTGTCAGAACTGCTGATGAAAATATCAGCCTTCCGGCTAATACACCCTTTAGCAATTGGGTTGAAGCGCGTCGTTATGCGGGTCCATTACCTTTTACATTTACATATAACGAAAAAACCAAGGGAGTGCTAATAATTGAAGGAGTTCGTCAAAACTGGACGCCAAAACCTGTTGAAGTAATAAAAGATAACATTAGTTTCATTAAAGATAAAAATTTTAAGGAAATAATCCTAGCTAATGCTTTTATGGTTGAAAATATACCTTATCACTGGAAAAAAGGCAGGAAAGAGATATGGAAAGGATGAAGAGAAAACCATTACAGGGAGTAACAAACATCATCCGCTTCAACTGGCATTTTTATGTAATTGCTTTAATACTGGTAATCACGATCTTATTTTTCAGAAGATTTTTATCACCTGGTTTATCAGCATTAACAGATCTTATCCTTTCACTGGCTGTATTAAGTATTTTGGTTTCACTCGCTGTATCATATTATATATATGACTATTCCAATATTTATTCATTAAGCTTCCTGGAACAATTAAACATTACAAATGATAAAAAGCTTGTAAACATTAACGCAGGGTTCGATGAAATCAGCCCTATTCTAAAGACAAAATACCCTGTTGCTGAATTAACTGTACTGGATTTCTATGATCCTGAAAAACATACTGAGGTTTCAATCGAAAGAGCGCGCAGAACTTACCCGCCATACCCGGGTACAGTTACCATTGAAACAAATAATGTGCCGTTAAGTGAAAATTCATCTGATCATATTTTCCTTATACTTGCAGCGCATGAAATCAGAAGTGATGATGAAAGGATCCGGTTTTTTAAACACCTTGGTAATGCGTTAACCGGCGGGGGCAGAATAATTGTAGTTGAGCATCAGCGCGATATTTTCAATTTTATTGCATATAATTTCGGTTTCTTCCATTTTTTATCCGCAGCAACGTGGCATTACACATTTAAAAATTCGGGTCTTAGTGTTGAAACAACTGCTAAACTAACACCATTTCTGAAAATTTTTATATTAAAGAAAAATGGAACTTCATCTTAGGATAATCGGCGTAATACTTATAATTCTTGCAATTATACACGCATCATTCCCAAGGCAATTCAGCTGGAAAGGTGAGCTTAGCTCTTTAAGCCTCATCAACAGGCAAATGATGTATGTACACACATTTTTCATTGCATTCACAGTATTTTTAATGGGTGTCTTTTGTCTGTATTCATCGCATGATATCATTAACACACCGCTTGGCAGGCAAATAGCATTCGGTTTCTTTATATTCTGGGGAATCAGGTTCATTTTCCAGTTCTTCGTTTACTCCTCAAAATTATGGAAAGGCAAGAGGTTTGAAACATTTATGCACATTATATTTTCTTTGACATGGGTATATTTAACTTTGATTTTTTTTCTCATCTATAATTCAAATTAAACTATTTCAATGCTTAGCATATACCAGTTATGAGAATATGGTCAATTCATCCGAAATACCTGGACTCTAAGGGACTTGTTGCCTTATGGCGTGAGGCGCTGCTTGCAAAACATGTTTTAGAAGGCAAAACAAAAGGGTACCGCAATCATCCCCAGCTTTTACGTTTCAAAGCTTCTCCTCGTCCGGTTGTTGCAATAAATATGTATCTCAGTTTTGTTTACGAAGAGTCCTTAAAGAGAGGGTATAACTTCGATAAGAGCAAATTCAGAAAACCAAAACCACTCAATTTAAATGTAACACGCTCCCAGGTAAAATACGAATTCAGCCACCTGATGCGTAAGCTGAAAATAAGAGATATAAAGCTTCATGATAAATTCAAGGACAGCAAGTTTATTCTTCCGCACCCGATGTTTAAAGTTGTTAAAGGAAAAATTGAGGATTGGGAAATCGTAGTATAGCACTGCTTAGAGATGAAATTGAGGAATTCAGAAAGCTTTTTGTTGACTGGGTCAGATCATTTGATAAATTAAATGATATTCCTGATAACTGGGGCTTGTTTTATTAAACACCCTCAATTTCATATTCAACTGACTTGGAATTTAATATTTTCTTTGAAGCATCCAGTATCTCTATACCTATAACCTTGCCATTTTTATCAAAATCCAGTATAATTCCGGCTTTTTCTTCATCACTTTCTGAAACCGGACTGTCATTGAACTGGATTTTCATTTTATCTACTTCAGCGTCATATTTAACCTTCATTTTTCCTCCAAGATTTATTTATTTTGCTGGATTTATATACTGTAATCACTTTTAAAATATCTAAAGTTTCTTCTAAAAATGACTCTTACAACATACTGCTTTTTGTCATTAAATTTTGTATAAAAATGAGAAATATTTCCAATAATCCTGTATAATTATTATAAATTATTATATCTTCTTTTTAAACAAATTTCTATATATTTTTGTATAATTCAATCTAAAGAGCCATTATAAATACTACCAAAAGCATATTAATATCAATTCTAAATTTAAAATGAAACTTAAAGAAACACTATTCGAATATATAAATCCCGAAATTGAATATAAAATCAAAAACGGTGATTGCTTAACCGTATTAGAAAAACTAGAAGATAACAAATTCGATTTGATATTAACATCCCCACCTTACAATGTTGGTAAGTCATATGAAACTAAAACGAGTATTGAAAAATATTTAGCAACACAGGATAAAATTATTAGTGAATTAGTACGAACTCTTTCAAATAAAGGTAATCTTTGTTGGCAAGTTGGGAATTATGTTGATAAGGGAGAAATATACCCATTAGATATTTTTTATTATCCAATTTTTAAAAAATATGGTTTAAAATTGCGTAATCGCATTATTTGGCATTTCGGACATGGATTACATGCAAGTAATAGATTTAGTGGGCGATACGAAACTTTACTTTGGTTTAGCAAAACTGATGATTACATTTTTAATCTTGATAAAGTTAGAGTACCTTCAAAATATCCAGGTAAACTTCATTTCAAAGGACCAAAAAAAGGTTTACCATCAGGTAACCCTTTAGGTAAAAATCCAAGTGATATTTGGCTAATAGTTAAACAAGATTGGGAGAATGAAATTTGGAATATCCCAAATGTAAAATCAAACCATCCTGAGAAAACTGATCATCCATGCCAATTTCCAATAGAACTAGTTGAACGTTGTGTGCTTGCTTTAACCAATGAAAAAAGTTGGGTACTAGATCCGTTTGCTGGAGTTGGATCGACAATTCTTGGTGCAATAAAAAACAATAGAAATGCAATCGGTATTGAAAAAGAAGAAAACTATTGTATAATTACCTATCAAAGAATTAGAGATTTTAATAATGGTAAATTAAAATTTAGTCCCATTAATAAACCAATACATATCCCTAAAGAAAATGACAAGATTACTCAAATTCCTAAAGAATGGCTAAATCACAAAAATAGAACTGAAAAATCAATTGGACTAAATTTAAAAAATTAATGAAAATTACTCAAAAATATTCTCACCTAAATGGCGAAGAGTATCTAATTGTACATAATAATAATCTTTACAATGAATTTAAATATATTATTTCTAAAATAGATGCTAATAAATTCCGAACTAAAATTAGCAAAGAAAAAAGAAAAATAGGAAATAGTCTTTTATCTCCTATTGAACTAAATAAAGAGTTTTGTAAAAAGTTTAATTCAAAAAAGTGGGAGGAAAGTAGGTATAACTACTATATAACACTTAACCGTGAATTAATGGAAAAAAGTGTACGAATGACGGCAAAAGAACAGAAAGAATTTCTGATCGAAAATGGTGAGAAAGAACCTATTTATAGCTATAATCAAACAGATTTCGTTAAAAATAAAATTGCGGTTGAAGTACAGTTTGAAAAATATGCATTCGTAGCATTTGACTTATTTGTTAAACATATGTTGTTTTATTCTGGTGGAGTAATTAATCTTGGTATAGAAATTCTCCCAACCAAAAAAATGCAAGCTCAAATGAGCAGTGGTGTTGCTTATTATGAAGGCGAAGTATATAATGTTATGAGGCAGGGCAGGAATAGTCCACCCGTCCCATTGTTAATTCTAGGTATAGAACCTTAGTTACAATAAAGCATTGTTTATTTTCTAATTTATATGTTCTCAAAATAATAAAGTTAAAAATATTAACTACACTCTCATTTCTTCTCCATATCAATAAATATTTCCCTGCCGGCTCTTGGTTTAATTGAAATATTTGCTGTTTTAAATTTCTAACTACGAATGCCATATTATGAGTGTTTTTGACATAAGTGATTAATAGCAATATTAGAGCAGATTCCGCGTATTTCCCTAATATCAACTATATAGTTAGTTATTCATGGTATATACAACTTGTTATTCGTTACAATTCAGTATAAATTTATATAGTTCGTATAAACGAACAATTGTGAGTAATAACATTATTACCCATTCATAAAAAGGAGTAACTCCAATGAAATCATTACGCTTAATTTTTCTAAGCTGCGCACTCTTCATGCTTCAAATAGGTGAGCTCGGCGCCCAATGGACCCAGACAAGCGGACCCACCGGTGGCAGAATCTACTGTTCAACATCAAGCGGCACAAATATTTTTGTCGGCACGTGGTTTGGTATGTATCTTTCCACTAACAGTGGCGCAAGCTGGGTTCCGGTAAACAACGGACTTACCAATTCTAATATTCGGTCCATTCTTATTTCAGGTACAAATATCTTCGCGGGAACCTTTGGGGGCGGAGTATTTCTATCCACCAATAACGGCACAAGCTGGAGCTCAGCTACCTCCGGCATAGGAAGTCGGTCTGTTTTTTCGCTTGCAGTATCCGGCTCGAATCTTTTTGCCGGAACTGTAGGCAGCGGGGGCGGAGTATTCTTATCCACTAACAACGGCACAAGCTGGGTTCTCGTAAATTCCGGCATGGCAAATTCAAGCATTTATGGCCTTGCTTTCTCAGGTACAAATCTCTTCGCTGCAACATTGGGCGGTGTATATCTTACAACCAACTTCGGCACTAGCTGGACTTTGGCAAATTCCGGCCTGATAACCAGCAGCATTTATGCCATTACAGCTTTGGGAACAAACATATTTGCCGGAACTCATGGCGATGGCGTTTACATATCCACAAATAATGGAACAAGCTGGGCTGCATCCAATTCAGGTCTTACAAACAAAAATGTGCAGGCTTTCACAGTCAGCGGAACGAATTTATTTGCAGGGACATCCAGCATGGCAGGGGCTACCGGCAGAGGCGTGTTTCTTTCAACCAATAGTGGCACAAGCTGGCAAGAGGTCAGCTCAGGTTTAACAAGCACTAAGGTTAGTACTCTTACTGTTTCTGGTACAGATATCTTCATCGGTACAGAAGGTGACGGTGTTTATCGTACCACCAACAATGGCACAAGCTGGCTTGCCGCAAATTCCGGATTGATAAGTACTGATGTTTATGCCCTTGCTGTTTTAGGTGCAAATCTTTTTGCAGGTTCTTTCGGCGGCGGTGTCTCTCTTACAACAAGCAACGGCACAAACTGGTCTGCGGTAAATTCCGGTTTAATAAATACAAATATTGTTGCTTATGCACTTGTAGCATCCGGCACAAATCTATTTGCAGGGATAGATGGCAGCGGTATATATATATCTACAAATAACGGCACAAGCTGGGATTCAATCAACACCGGTTTAACAAACAGGTATATCCGTGCTCTTGCAGTTTCGGGTACAAATATCTTTGCCGGTACTTTTGGCGGAGGCGTATTCCTTTCAACAAATAACGGCACAAGCTGGACCCAGGTAAATTCAGGCTTAACAAATACTTTAATTTATGCTTTTGCTGTTTCGGGTACGAATATCTTTGCTGGTACTTCCAGCAGCGGCGTATTTCTTTCCACTAACAACGGCACGAACTGGACTGCGGTAAATTCAGGTCTTACTAATACTTCCATCCAGGCTCTTACTTTCTCAGGAACAAATCTCTTTGCAGGAACTAATTATGGCGGTGTTTTTCTTTCTACCAACAACGGCACAAGCTGGTCTGCGGTAAATTCAGGACTGACAAATTTAGATGTTTTTGCCATTGTTGCCTCAGGTACAAGCCTTTTCGCCGGAACAAGGCTTGGGGTCTTTCATTCTGCCAATAACGGCATAAGCTGGACCGAGGTTGGTACAGGCTTAACCAATAATTATGTTATTTCTCTTGCTGTTTCAGGAGTAAATCTCTTCGCAGGGACATGGGGCACCGGAGTATGGAAACGCCCGGTATCTGAAATGGTTTCTTTGCAGAATATCTCATCGGAATTACCAACAGAGTTTGGACTGGCTCAAAACTATCCCAATCCTTTCAACCCAAGCACTATTATTGGCTTTACAGTGCCTGTAGGTACTTTTGTTTCAGTGAGGGTTCATGATATATTGGGAAAAGAAGTATCCACTTTGGTAAATGAGTTCTT
Source organism: Ignavibacteria bacterium (assembly GCA_043744495.1). Lineage (GTDB taxonomy): Bacteria > Bacteroidota > Ignavibacteria > Tepidaquicellales > OLB5 > OLB5. Next base: position 38,025 of record JAYTUN010000162.1, on the reverse strand, counting down.
AACACCCGGAACATATCAAGTCACCTTAAACGCAGGTGATCTGGCAAGTGGTGTTTACTTTTATCAGCTCAAAGCAGGTGATTTTATTCAGACAAAAAAACTCATGTTGCAGAAGTAACCCCGAGCACTCGGGGCTGCACACAGCATCGGCTTGAAATATTATACGGTGTAAACACATATTCTTTTTTCTATTTGCGCTGCACCCCATGCACACTGCATGGGGAAAGCAGGCAATTGTGAGTACCTGCCATTACACCCTATCTCTACTCATTTCATCTTCACAAGATCAATAAACAACTCCTTTCCCTCTCTTGGCTTAATTGAATTATATGCAATTTCAAATTTTTTAACTGCGAAAGCAGGTTCAAAATATTTTCTGTAACTTTCAATTGTATCTATAAATGGCGGTCCGCCTGTCGAGGGCTCCTCATCAAATATCAGTAAGCCCGTTAAATGTCCCCCGGGCTTTAAGAGCGCATTCATTTTCACAATATAGTTTTTCCTTTGCTCAGGTTCTATTGCGATAAAAAAAGTCTGCTCTATGATTAGGTCATACTCTCCCGTATGCTCAAAGAAATTCTCGTTAAGTAATTGCTCTTTCGGGAAATCTTTAACTCTCTCCATGAAATTTTCAAGAGGCTTTTTGGTAATATCCATTACATACACATTACGGAATCCATGCCTATGTAAATATTCAGCCTCATATGCATTGCCTGCGCCGGGTATAAGAATATGCATACTTTTATCCATAAGAGTATCAGCATACTCTGTAATTGGAGGCGCGGCATAGCCAATATCCCAGCCGGTCTTGTTTTCAAGCCATCTTTTTTGCCAGAAGTCTGTAGTGTTATCTTCCATAATTAATTTTTATACTTTTTTTCAATTGATATTAAACTTCTGTTTAAATTTTCAGGGTAAGCTTAATAAAATTCGTGTACATTCGTGGTTAAGCTTTTTAAAAGTTGAATTGTCTTATTATTTGTTTACAAAGTTATCTTTAATTTAATTAATTTGCATCAGATTAAAATTGAAAAAAACTAAAGAAATACCTCTCACCCAAACGGGGTTGAACACTGCTATATCAATCCACGATACTGTTTTCACAGTGTTTGATGTTGAAACAACGGGCTTAAGCGCCGCTAATAACCGGATTACCGAAATTGGCATAGTAAAGCTTCGGGGCGGCGAAATTATTGATGAGTATGAAACCCTCATTAACCCGGGTGAATTTATCCCACCATATATTACACAGTTAACAGGCATCACAAATAAAATGGTCCATAAAAAGCCAATCTTTGAAGACCTTGCAGGAGACATTCTTTCCTTTATTTCTTCCGGTGATGATAGTGTTATCTTAGGCGGGCACAACGTTAAGTTCGATCACAGTTTCCTGAATGCATCACTTGTTCGTGCAGGATATAACAAACTTGATAGCCCTGCATTATGCACAGCAAGGCTTGCCCGCAGATTGAGCCGGCAATTGCCCTCAAAATCACTTGATTCACTCCGCCGCCATTTTGGAATTCATAGTCACCGCAAACACCGCGCGCTTGATGATGCCAAAGCTACAGCAGCAATACTTGCGATATTCATAGACCAGCTTGTGAATGAATTTGAGTTTGAAACTGTAGATGATTTAATAGGTTTCCAGTTCAGAAAAATATATGACGATACCCGCCTTACAGCAAGGTTTAAAAAGCTTAAAGTAAATTTAAAATCAGTTCCTCAAAAGCCCGGGGTCTATTTTATGCTGAATAAAAAAGAAGAAATAATTTACATAGGCAAAGCCAAGAACCTGAAGGAACGCCTGGACTCTTATTTCTATCATAATGTTTCACACTCATCCAAGGTGCGCAAGCTTGTACGTTATGTACACAAGGTTGACTGGGAAACAACAGGCTCAGAGCTCTCAGCTCTGCTTACAGAAAGCCGTATGATAAAATCGCATAAGCCAAGATTTAACTCTGCAATTAAATCATACCGCAGGTTCCCTTTTATAAAAATTGATATTCAGCGCGCATTCCCGAAAGTAAAGAAGGTTTACGAGATAATTCCGGACGGAGCAAAATACTACGGACCCTTTTCAAGCTCATTCACGGTAAGCAACCTTATCGAGCGAATTAACAAGCTTTATAAATTAAGAAAGTGCGAAGATATTAACTTAAAACCTGCAAAATCTCACAGCACATGCATGTATTATGAAATTGGACAGTGCGGAGCCCCCTGCAACTTTACTTCAGGCACGCCTGAATATCACAGGGAAGTTAAGCGTGTTGATAAATTCCTGCTATCGGATTCAGAAGAAGGCGCAGTACGCTTCCTTGAGCGTGAAATGACAATTGCTGCAGATGAAATGAATTTCGAGCAGGCATCGTACTTAAGAGATAATATTTCCGACCTTAAAAAAGTAATGCTTAATATTGAGCTTACAAATTCAATTGTTGAGTTTCAGAACTACATCATTAAATGTAAAAACGATGCTGATAAAAATTTATATGAAATATTCTTAATGGTAAACGGCAAAGTCGCAAAAACTTATTGCATTGATGAAAGTGTTCTGAATGATAGTGACCGGCTTGAAAACATGAAGGAAGAAATTAATTATCTGTACTTTTCAGGCGCATTGTTTAAGGATTACGTTTTCAGCAAGGCATATCATAAATTTAAGATAGATGAAATTGATACTCTTAAGATAATTTCCAACTGGGTTTACCGGAACTACAAGCCATCCCGCATAATGAAAATGACCGTAAAGACAAAAATTGAAGACGTAATGAAGTTCATTATCAAAAAATGATATTTTTCCACTGAAACTACCAAATTTTAGGTTAGATTTAACTGTAAAATATTATTATTTATGTGTTTTTATTGCCGCAGAAAATCAGCAATTTGGTTTAAAAATGCTGAAAATTCTTTGAAATATTGCCCGGATGGCGGAACTGGTAGACGCGTCCCGCTAAAGCGGGATTGGGATAATATCTCAGTGCCGGTAAATGCGGTTTTTATACAATACTACACACTCAACTGTACACTCTGCAATGTGTAATCCTGATAGAAAGGTTTACCGCAATTATAAACCTTCACGAATACTTAAGGTGACACCGAAAACAAAAATTGATGAAGTTATGAAGTTCTTACTCAAAAAGTGATATTAAAGGCTAAAACTACCAAATTTTAGCTTAGATTTAATTATTAAATATTATTATTTATGTGTTTTTATTGCCGCAGAAAATCAGCAATTTGGCTTAAAAATGCTGAAAATTCTTTGAAATATTGCCCGGATGGCGGAACTGGTAGACGCGCAGGACTTAAAATCCTGTTGGGATAATATCTCAGTGCCGGTTCGATTCCGGCTCCGGGCACAACAAACTTAAGATTAATTTTATTGTATAATATTAATCTTTGGTCGGCGCGTCCCGCTAAAGCGGGATTGGGATAATATCTCATGTGTTCGGCAACTGCCGAGCTCCGGGCACTTGCTTCATCGTTCGTGCCACGAATAGATTTTTCTGATGTGCCAGGTTGAAAAGAAATTTCTAACCTATCGAACGAATACCAAAAAGATTAATTTCGTGGCACGATTATCTTCTAAAATTATTTCTTTCTCAATTTTTTTACTACTACAATGAAGTGGAATGCTGAAAATATTATGATCCTTTTATTTGCCATCCTGGCATTAGGCTCGGCAATATTAATGATAACAAGGCGCAACCCTATCACAAGCGCGCTTTATCTAATTGTAAATTTCTTTGCAATTTCGGGAATTTACCTTATGCTTCGCGCGCAATTTGTCGCAATTATACAAATACTTGTATATGCAGGAGCCATTATGGTGCTATTCCTATTCGTTATAATGCTTCTGAATCTAAGCGGCGAAAAGAAGTTTACTAAAGCCCTAACGTATAAAAAGATCTCTGCTGTAATACTTGCTCTGCTTCTTTTCTGTTCACTTGGCATAACCGCATTTTTCGCATTCTTCGGGAAGTTCAAAACTATGCATCCCAATGCTGAAGTTATGGGAACAATACAATCTGTTGGTAAGGAGCTTTACACTACATATTCATTCCCGTTTGAGCTTGTTTCATTCGTTTTGCTTGCAGCCATAGTTGGCGCAATTGTTCTTGCACAAAAAAAATTAGAATAATGGCTTCTCCTTCCGAATCAATATCTAAAACCAAAAGAATTTTATCCGGCGTTAAGCCTTCGGGCAAGGCGCATATAGGCAATTATCTTGGCGCGATGCACAACCATGTTAACATGCAGGATACTCATGAAAATTTTATATTTATTGCCGACCTGCATTCATTAACAACTGTAAAGAATAAAACCACGCTGCAGGAGCTTATTCTTGATCTTGCGCTTGATTACCTTGCTCTTGGTATCGATCCCAATAAAACTGTATTTTTCCGGCAGAGTGATGTGCCAGAGCATGCAGAGCTTACATGGATCCTAAGCTGCTTAACACCAATGCCAATGCTTGAGCTTGCCCACGCATATAAGGATGCTGTTGCAAGGGAAAGCAAAGAAATTAATGCGGGGCTCTTTACATATCCCGTTTTGATGGCAGTTGATATACTCATCTATAAGCCTGATATTGTTCCAGTCGGCAAAGACCAGAAGCAGCATGTAGAAATTGCCCGTGACTTAGCCGGAAAATTTAACCGCATATACGGAGAAGTGTTTAAGTTACCTGCTCCGTATATTCAGGAAGAGGTCGCAGTTGTAATTGGTACCGATGGGCAGAAAATGAGCAAGAGCTATGGTAATACAATTGAAATTTTCGCTTCAGATAAAGAGTTAAAGAAACAGGTTATGGGTATTGTGACTGATTCCACACCAATTGAAGCGCCTAAAGATCCCGATACTATTTATAAATTGTATTCATACTTTGCAAGTGAAGAGGAAAAACGTACATTGCTTGATCGCTACCGGGCAGGAGGCATGGGTTATGGCGATGCTAAGAAAATGCTTCTTGAAAAAGTTATTGAAACATTTAAGCCATTCCGTGAAGAACGCGAAAGATTAAAAAATGATATTGCTTACGTAAAGGATATCCTTAAAAAAGGCGCAGAAAAAGCCCGCGAAACCGCATCGAAGACCAAAGCTGAAGTCTGGGAAAAAACAGGCTTAAGTATTTAAACAATTCCTTTGTAGCCGAAGTCTTCAGACTGCGATAATTATTTCTATATGATAATCTTCCTCTCAGGCTCCATCAATTCCGGTAAAACCACCATTGCAAACCTGCTTAAAAATGAATTTCCCCGAACTGCGCATATTGAATTAGATACCCTTCATGAAATGTTAGAATGGATGCCGCTTGAAGAAGCAATTCCTTTAAATCTGCAAAACACACTTAACCTTACAGAAAATTTTATAAATAAAGATATAAACGTAATTATCACTTATCCCTTAAGTAAATGTGAGTATGAATACTTCAATAAAAACCTGCCGTTAGAAATTGAAAGATTTTTCTTTACGCTAAATCCAAAGCTTGAATATGCATTAACTAACCGCGGAACAAGAGAACTGACTGAATGGGAAATAGAAAGAATTAAATATCATTACAAAGCAGGTGTTAACAATCCCGGTTTAGGAATAACAATTGATAATACAATGCACACTCCAACCAAAACCCTAAATGAAATTTTATATTACATTGAACAGCGCAATATAAGAAGAGAAATGGAAGATTAGAGATTTTCATTATGAAAATTTCGCTGTTTTGGGCATTTCCAATCGGGTAAAATCAACTACTTAGTTTCAAAACATAATATTTTGTGAATTGAATCACCAAATATCATAATAATTTGTGAATTGAATCACTAAATATTATAATAATTTGTGAAGTAAATGACTAAATATTATAATGATTTGTGAATTGAATCGAAATTTATTAAGAATTGAAAAAAAAATTAAACATAATTTGAATATGTTTAAATATTTGACTATAATTGTGAAGTAACTATCATAAAATTATATGTACTTCTAATGTCTAAACAATTTTTCAAAGCAATTTATTTCAGGGATTATCCCGCAGTTAAGTCACAATCGAAGTCATTTACCGTTGCTTATAATGAAAATGAAAAAAAAGATTTTGATGAAATTCATAATTTAACAAATGAAGAGATAAGGGAACTTATTGGAATTAGTAGCTATAAAAAGCTAGAGCAATATGCTAAAAAGGAAGATCGTTCCGTCAATCAAATAATTAAAAGATTTATAAAACAAAGGATCGGGAAAAGAAGAGATAATGCAAACAATATTACTAGAGATGTCACATTTATAGATAGTAAAAGTACGCCATTTCAAAGATGGTATCCTTATATTGAAGGATATTCATTAAATTTTGTACGTGAGTTAATTAAAGAATATGGGTTAAAAGATAAAACAATTTATGATCCATTTGCAGGGACTGGTACGACATTAATTGCATCTGATATTGAAAACACAAAAGTACTTTATTCAGAAGTAAATCCATTATTACAATTTCTAATTGCTACTAAAATTCACATTCTAAAGTTAGACCATATTGATAGAATTGAGCTTGCAAATGATTTAACAAAAGTAAAAAAGAATTTACTTAAAAAAATAAACAAATGTAAAATAGATATTGCGTTACAAAATAATTATATAACTTTATTTTCAAAAAGTATTTATTTCCCTGAAAACACGTACAATGAAATATTAAAACTCAGATCTCTTATTGACGAAATTAATCTACAAAATGTTTTATTAGGAAATACTCTAACCATTGCAGTTTTGGCTTGCTTGCTTCCAATTTCATATCTTAAGAAAGTCGGAGATGTAAGGTTCAAAACACAAAAAGAAATTGATACAGAATTAAAAACAGTAGAAGAAGTTCTTCCTAAAAAAATTGACGAAATGATTGAAGACATTTTAAACTTTGATTTTAGCATGACTTCATCACCAGAATTAATAATAGCAAACGCTAAGAATATTGGGAAGATAAATAATATAGAGATAGACGCAATTATTACAAGCCCTCCATATTTAAATGGTACCAATTATTTCAGAAATACTAAAATAGAGCTTTGGTTTCTTAAACACTTGCAATATGAAAAAGATTTAAGGCATTTTAGAAATCAGGCTTTAACCAGTGGAATTAATGATGTTAAAAAGGATATTAGAAAGGATGACTATTTAGGTTTAAATTCAATCAGCCCAAATCTGAAGCATACTTTATCAGAATTAGAAAAGAACTCTTATGATGCAAGAATTCCTAAAATGGCAAAAAGTTATTTTGAAGAAATGTATACTTTTTTTAATGATTTGACTTCTTCACTAAATGATAAAGCAAAAATTATTATAGATATAGGAGATTCCATTTTTTCTAATATACATATTAAAACTGATTTGATATTAGTGGAAATTTTAAAGGACTTAGGCTATAAATTATTAAATCATAAATTATTAAGGAAAAGACGTTCAAAAAACAAACAAGTATTGAGTCAATCTCTATTAGTTTTTCAATATGAACGTAATCAATCTTGGCAAGTTACGCTTTATGAGACAAAGTTTTGGCAACAGAAATGGGACGAATTTAAACTAGAATTACCTCATCAAAAACTACCTTTTTCAAAAAGAAATTGGGGGCATCCTAATCACTCTCTGTGTTCATACCAAGGTAAACTTAAACCATCGATAGCAAGAAATCTTATAAAAACGTTCATACCTGAGAATGGTAAATTTTTAGATCCTTTTGCAGGTGTTGGAACATTGCCTTTTGAAGGTGCCCTATCGGGTTTGTATTCTTATGGTTTTGATATAAGTTTACCTGCATTTTATATTTCTACAGCAAAAGTTGGCAGGACACAAGATCGTGAATGTTATAATTATATTGAGTTATTAGAAAATTTTATTAAAAGTAATCATTGTACCAAAACTGAACTTGAAGAAACAACCGCTTTTGGCTTTAATAAGAAATTAGTTGATTATTACGAACCTAAAACTCTCCAAGAAATCATATTAGCTAGAAGATTTTTTAAAGAATTTAGACCAAAAAATACAAGTGAAATGTTAGTTATTTCATCATTACTACACATTTTGCATGGTAACAGACCATATGCTCTGAGCAGAAACTCACATCCTATAGTTCCTTATGCTCCCACAGGTGAATTTATTTATAAAAACCTTGTTTCTAAACTCAAGGAGAAAGTATTACGAGTGCTGCAAGCTGGTTATCCAAATATTTTTCAAGAAGGAAAAATATTTCTTCAAGACGCAACATCTATTTGGCCACAAGAAGTTTGTGAATTAGATGCAATTATAACTTCGCCACCATTTTTTGATAGTACTAGATTTTATGTTGCAAATTGGTTAAGAATTTGGTTTGCTGGTTGGCAAGAAATAGACTTCAAACAACAAATAAGTTCATTTATTGAAGAAAAACAAAAAGTTAGCTTTAAAATTTATGAACCAATTTTCAGACAAGCTAGAGAACGATTAAAAAAAGATGGAGTATTTGTGTTACATTTAGGTAAAAGTGTAAAATGTGATATGGCAAATGAATTAAAGAAAGTAGCCAATAAATGGTTTAGGGCAGCAGAAATATTTGATGAAAATGTCGAGCATTGCGAGTCACATGGAATAAGAGATAAAGGTACGGTTACATCACACCAGTACTTGGTGTTAACATAATATACTTCAATACCCTAGCAGGTTTTTATTTGCTTTTGTAAGTTTTTTTATCAGTCCATAATCAACGATAATTTTTTTTAATTCAACAATTCTTTTAGGCAAAGAAGATTTCTCCCTGACTTGTAAATAACGCTCTACACATTTATTAACATCAATTTGTGTATTTATTATAGGCGTTCGACTTGATAATAGAACTAAATCAGCACCTGTTAACTTTGCAAGTTCAATTAACTCATTATTAGTATAATATTCACTTGGCCATTTATATCTTTTATTATTATTTGCATTTTTGGAAAGAAGTGCTGCATTTCTTTTATTTAAGGGATAAAGCCACTTAGAAGGAAGTATATGATCTATATCCCATTTCTCTCTATTATTAATATTTAGTTTTACTCCTGTTTTGAAACATTTTCCACCAAATCTTTTAAATAATTCTTTTATATCTATAAATTCGTTTTCACCTTCAACTAATAATTCAGCAATCCTCCTTCTGACACTTGATTCATGTAATTGTTGTTTGGTTCTTTTGGGATTCAAGACCGCATTTATTGCACCCTTGCAACTCCTACATTCCATTTGTCTTTCTAATGGACCCCAACCACTATGTTTACTAAAAGCTGAAAACGGTAAAATTCGACCACAGACATTACATTGCTTCCAATAGGAATCTTGGTGTTCGGTCGAGATTCTAAAAAAGGCTTCCCAAAAGCGCTGAGCAACTATTGATTCGGTAACCCGATATTCTTCATCCCAATGTTCAAATGGTAAATCTGAATTTTGAGAATGCTCAAAACCACATTTCTTGCAAAGCCATTTTGAGTTTTCGTAAGAATCTTGAGGGTCTATTAGTTTTAACCCTACTTTTTCGATATTTTGTTGTTTACAATTTAAACAAGCATAGCTAACCCAAGCATCATGGAAGGGAATGCCCTGGATTCTTTCAATACCTGTCCTGTTTTTTGTCTTTCGTCTACTCATTCATGCAAATTAGAATTTACATTTTTATAAAACAATCTGATATATTTTATACCCTCAGCACTATCTTACCAATCACATCGCCCTTAGCCATCATCTCATGCGCCTTTGCGGCATCCTTCAATTCAAGCGTAGCGCCTATATGCGGCTTTACTCTTCCTTCTGAAACAAGCTTTATCAGTTCCTCAAGTTCTCGTTTCTCTCCAAGGTATAAACCTAATAGACTTATATGTCTAAGATAAGTTTGATGCAATGAAACCATCGCTTCTCTTCCGGTCAGAATACCACAGAAAAGTATCTTACCGCCTTTTTTAACCATCTTAAAATTTTTGGGGAATGCTTCGGGTCCAACATAATCAAGTATCACATCTATTCCCATTCCCTGTGTAATTTTCATTACCTCATCATCAACCGACAAGCCATCCCTGTGATTGAAGATATGATCCACTCCCATTCGCTTTAGGAAATCAATTTTATGTTGGTATCCAGCAGTTGCGAACACCTCTGCGCCAATACTTTTTGCTAGCTGAATGGCTATTATGCCAAGTCCGCTTGTACCGCCCCAGATAAAGAATTTATCGCCTTTCTTCAAGTCACCTACAGTTTTAACTGCATGATATGCTGTCAAGCCCGCAACCGGCAGACATGCCGCATCTTCAAACGAAACGTTATCAGGAAGTTTAATGAGTGATGATTCCGGCACTGCTGAATACTCAGCATATGAGCCTGCGCGGTGCATACCAAAATACTGCCAATTTGGAGATTGCCCCGCTTTGCCTCGCCTTGTCCAGTCATCATCAGTTTCAGAAACTATTGACCATGCAACTACCCTATCGCCTTCTTTAAAATTCTTGATATTACTGCCAATTTTTGAAACAAATCCTGTAATATCACCGCCAAGTATGTGCGGAAAGTTAAGCGAAAGACCCGGATACCCGCCGCGTATGACAATATCAGCCCTGTTAATTGTGGTAACTTTGATGTTTACAAGTACTTCATTTGGCTTAATTTCAGGAATAGAATGATCTTCAGTATAAATGAGTTTATCTGTGCCACCGTTTTCGCTTAGTATTACTGCTTTCATAAAATATGTAATGTTCACTTTATTTTTTTCTAATAGACAAAAATAACAATAGATAAATTACGTAACAATTCGATTAATATTCTATTGAAAATTCTCCACTTAAATTAAACAATAAATCCCTTATTTTTGTGATATGGCTAAACGCTCAGGTTATGTATGGATCATCTTCTTGCTTTTGCTTGTGCTGGTAATTGACGCATATTATCAGGTTGAAAGCTCACCCGTGCCAATATGGCAAACCCAGTGGTTCTTCTGGAGGATGTGCGCAATAATACTGCTGGCGCTAGGCGCATTATTATACTATTACATTGATGCAAAAAAGAAGAACAAAAAAGAGCTGGGGGAATTCAAAGAGAAAATTATAGAGCAGCAGGAATCAGAATGGAAAGTAATTGCAGGGGAGCTGCACGACAGCATTGGACAGAACCTGAGCGCGATAAATATATTCCTGCAGCAGGAAATAAATTCAAGACCGGAGCAAGCAGATAAGATCACACAGGCATCGGGGCTTGTTGTGGAAACAATTGATGAAGTGCGGAGAATTTCCCAAAAGCTCTACCCCAAACAAATTGAAAGACTGGGGTTAACCGTTTCAATTGAAGCAATGATAGAACGGGTATCTTCGGCATCGGGAATAATGTTTAATTGCAATATTGAAAACATTGATAGCATACTTTCACCTGAAAATGAAGTTCAGTATTTTCGTATTGTTCAGGAAGTATTAAATAACATTATGAAACATTCCGGCGCGAAGAATGTTACGTTTAATGTGAGAAGGTCCGTAATGTTCATAGTAACTGAAATAAACGATGATGGTGTTGGCTTTGATGCTGTAAATCCCGGAAAACTTGGCTTTGGGCTTATTAACATTGAAGAAAGATTAAGGATGATAAAAGCAGATTATAAGATTAACTCAGAAAAAGATAAAGGTACAAAGTTTAAAATAACTGTACCAATTAAATAAACATTTGCGAGGAGCGTAAGCGCCTGCCCGCCTCAGGCGTGGACGAAGCAATCTCATAAATTTAACTTAATTTTGAAAAATAAAATAAAATTAATCATCGCAGATGACCATCACATTTTCCGCAAAGGCATATTGAGTATTGTGGCTGAAGATGATTCCATCGAAGTGCTTGGCGAAGCATCAAACGGTGATGAAGCATTAAGGTTAATTGAAGATAAAAAACCTGATATCGCTATACTTGATATTGATATGCCTTTGCTCAGCGGACTTGATGTAGCACGAAAACTAAAAGGCAGCGGTTCGAAAACAAGAATAGTTATTTTAACTATTCATAAAGATAAAGAATACTTTGATGAAGCCCTTGAGCTTGATATAAAAGCTTATGTGCTAAAGGAAAGCATTGCAAACGACCTTGTTGGATGCATAAAACAGGTAGCCGCAGGTGATTATTATATCAGCACAGCAATTTCAGGATACCTTATTCAGAAAAATAAACATGAAGTAAAAGAAAATGATATATATAAATTAACACCAACAGAAAAACAAATATTAAAACTTATTGCGCTTAACAAAACCAGCCCGCAGATAGCTGATGAGCTTTTCAGAAGCGTAAGGACTATTGAAAATCACAGGAACAATATTTGCAATAAGCTTGAATTAAAAGGTCCGCATGCACTTCTTTTATACGCAATTCAGCATAAATCATTAGTTTAACCCTAAGTAGTTCTACTTAGAAAAATCAGGTATAGCCCTCTATTTGAATAGGTTGGGCAATAAGCTATTTTTGTATAACAATAAAGTGCTTAAACAACCATGAGAAAACAAAAAGACGTAAAATTTATAATTTACCAGGCGTTATACATATTTGTAGTTTGTGTTATAGCCATCAAGGGTGCCAACCTTGATCTTGATGCTGTTGAGATCAAGAAGATGATAGAGCCTGGCTATGTTTATATTGATACATCAGGGAAAGTTTTAATTGATAGAGATAGAGCAAGCAGATTAATTGAAATTGACACTGCGCGGTTTATGATTGTTTCAATTGATGAATACAAAAAAAATCCCGATAAGTATGTAGGATTGATCAAAATTATTCCTGGGGATATTAACCCTAATCCCCCGCCAACCGACCCAAATCCCCCACAACCACCTGTTAAAGTGGACCCTGTTAAGCCAATAAAACCTATGGTACTTGGTAAACTTGAACTGTTCCAATTCCACCAGAATACTGTAAACAATCAGAATGATTATCCTATAACAATAGCAGGTGTTACAATTGCAGCCCACTCAACAGGGAGAGTTATGCTTGGCGGTGAATCAGTAGTTACAATTACCGGTGGTGATCAAAACATAACAGCAAATGTAAAGCCTAATGAGAAGCCTAAGATCAACATGCAGATAGTTGCCTCAATGGGTGAAGATACCAGGGTAACCCAGTTACAGAGAAGTGTTTGCTACAGGGTAACAATAAGTGATGATTTTCCGGGACAGCTTGATGTAAAATTCAGTACTGGAGTGACTGTGAAAGAAGTTGCTGTTAAAGTTTATGATGTCACAATGAATTATTTTGGAAGTAAATCTGCATTTGAGAACTTTAAAGCCAACAAAGAAGATTCCCCCTACTCTGTAGGTTTTACTGTGTCGGTATCCGATAACATTGCAGGACACAAGATCACCGGTCAGAACAGTTTTTCATTCGGTGAATGGTAAAAAAAAGAGTTGAAAGGTTTAAAAGTTAGAAAGTTTAAAAGTTAAAAGTTTAATTTTTATTCCGCAGAGATATTAACTAGTCAGGCAACAGCCGGGCTAAACCATAGTGGTGGTTTGATATCTTTGCGGAAATTTTATTTAAACGCCCTACATCTTATTCCTCTGGTTATCCATCCTCAGCAGCCTGTCAAGATCCGCATACTTCGCAAGGTAATCCTCATAGCTTCTGTTAATAATTTCGTGAGCTTCTTCTCTTCCGTAAACATGAGTAATTTCGCAGTTTCGATGCTCAGCGCCGGGTGCATCTTTGTAAGTTAAAAAGTAATGTTTAAGTCTTTCGGTGAGTGAATAAGGCGCATCTGTAATATCTATCCAATGACCGAAAATTCCATCACCCTGCATCACAGCAATTATCTTATCATCAGCCTCATTGCCGTCTATCATACGTAATCCGCCAATTGGCACAGCTTTAAGGAAAATATCACTGTGTGTTATTTCCTTTTCTGTAAGTACGCAAATATCCAATGGGTCGCCATCTCCTTTTATTCCTGTTCTTCCGGTTTTTTCCATGCAAAACTCAGCAGTTTTTTCACCGCAAAGCGTCTGCGGAATAAATCCATACGGAGTTGGACAGATATTAGAATATTTCTGGGGTCTGTCAACTTTTAAATAACCGCTGTTCTTTTCAATTTCATATTTAACAGTATCAGTTGGCACTATTTCTATATAAGTATTCACAACAGCGGGCATGTTGTTGCCAATCAGCACTCCATGCCATGGGTGCGATTTAATTACAAGCCTTATCTGCGCCCAAATTTCTTCTAAATTTTCTATTTTCATATTCTTTTTCTCACCACTTAGGTACTGAGAACACTAAGCTTATTCTTATGTAATATTGCAAAATTATCCTATAAACCTGTCAGGTTTAAACTTAAAAAACACTTTTAAACTTTAAGTCTAACAATTTCTAAGTTGAAAAACCTGACAGGTTTTAAATCTTACTTCTTTGTGTCCCTGACTTTCGCTATTTGAAAGTTTAGTGTTGAGTGTCTTCAAACCTCAAATGTCAACCCGTCATACGCAAGCTCTATACGTGATGGAAGTTTTTTATTTGCCTCATCATGAACTAAATCATGCGTCATGTGTGTAAAATACGTTTGCTGGGCGTTAATTTTTTGCGCAACCGCTACAGCTTCATCAATTGAAAAATGTGTTTCGTGCCATCGGTATCTTAATGCATCAAGTATAAGAACTTTCAATTCTATTAATTTTTCATATTCCTGCTCAGGGATATAATTACAGTCAGTCATATATGCAATATCACCAATTCTGAATCCATACACTGTTGTTGGACCATGCATATATTCAATTGGTATAATTTTTTGACCCATTACATCAAATGGCTTCAGATTAATTTCATGCAGATTTACAAGCGGAATTCCACCCCCTTTAAAGGTATTTTCATCAAATATATAGCTGAATGTTTGCTTTATTTTTTGAGCAGTTTCAAGATTTGCATAAATTTCAACATATTTTTTCTGAAGCTGGTTTATCTGGCGGATATCATCAAGCCCCATAATGTGATCAATATGGTAATGAGTGTATAATATTGCATCAATATCTGTGATATTGTTAAGGAGCATCTGCTGTCTGAAATCAGGCGAAGTATCAATTAATATTCTTAAGGGTTTGTTTAAAACCTTTTGGTTGTTAAGTGTAATATCTGTTTCTATAAATATTGAAACTCTTAATCTTTTATCCTTTGGATTGCGTGATGAACATGCGGGGCATTTACAACCAATTATTGGAATTCCCTGTGATGTACCGCTTCCCAGAACAGTTACCCTCATTTAGTCTCCGCAGTTTCGGCTACTTCTTCATCACTGGCAAGCTTTCTACGGCTTTCCTTTTCAATAATTTCTCTTACATTCGGTTTTACAAAAATATCATCAATGCCAATCAGCTTAAGGCTTTTGGCTACAATTATTATTCTGCGTTCAATTTCATTTCGTGAGTTAACTACAAGCAGTCTTGATTCCTTTAAGATGCAGTAACCGCCTTCAAAGTTTCCTTTTTCGTAGCGCACTTTATAGTCAAGCTTGCCGGCAACTTCTTCAAGCTCTGCAAGCATTTGTTTTAATTCAGGATCAACCTGCTTTTTTTTCTTCATGGGATCTTAAACTTTTATATCCTTAACTTGGGTATCTTTAACTTTTCTTAATGGCCTAAATATACATATTGGTATAATTGAATAATAGCACAGCACTGCAATTACTGGCACACCCCGGAAGGCGCCTATTCGCTCCCCGAATAGTTTTAGCAGCCCGTCATGATTTGGCGGACCCTGCTGAAAAAGCAGCATAAATCTTACATCAAGATAATTTGTATAAATCTCAACGGGAACGAACATAAAAAACAGCACTGCGCTCATTAACAGCCAGCCATTTTCTTTCATCTTCAGCTTTGTTGTTACAAGGAACCAAATAGCGGATAAAAGTACTATAGCATAACTTATAACTACAACAAGAGATGCATTTGAAATCATCTGGAAAAGCGTGTTTTCCCTATCCGGCGGAATTGATGTCCTGAAATCAAACTGGTCATAATCTAAAAGCTCATTGCCTATCAGTGTCCTTACATTAATGCCGCCCAGCCAGAATACTACAGAAATGACAAGCAGTGTTAAGGCAATTTTATTCGATCTTGACTCTAAAATTTGTGTCATTTTTTATATTATTTACAAAAATATCGTTAATTAGAGATAAATAGAATATAAAAATCCGGTCGTGTATCACTATTTGTTATTGCACTACTGAGATACTATCTGCACCTGGAAAGTTGATGTCTTTATCATTTAATAAAATACCGTTCCTTCTTTTAAGTGTTTGGGGTCAAATTCCCACAGGTCTGTTCCTGTTTCCAGTACTGATTTCAGGTTTGCGAAGAAAAATGTCCATCCTATCTGGCAGCTCATATGTGTTCCAACTTTATATTTCTCATCTATTGGAATGTTATACTGCCTTAAGTTAACAATGCACTCTTTCCCCCGTTTTTTGAACTTTACTTCACATTTGCACCCCGCAAATGTAAACCTGAAAAGTGAATTTTTCCTTACAGCAAGTACTTTACCTGATTCTTTTGCATCATTGACCCACATAAAAATGTAATCTCCCCCTTTTTTAAGCTCAACTTTTGCGCAGGTTAAAAACCATTTGCATAATTGCTTAGGTTCAGTCCACATTTTATATAATTTTTCGGGCGTTCACTTAAATGCTGCCTGTAATGCGAATTCTTTCCAGTTATACTTAAATTTTTTAGGCATTGAATTAATTGTTTAATGTTTTTATGTGATCCCTTGAATTATGAAGAATTCTGCAAATCAATATCTCTTTATTTTCAAATTTATAATAAATTGAATATTTTTGAAATCTTATGATTCTGAAATTTAACTTAACAATTTTTCTATTTTCTGATAAATGTCCAAGATGCGGATAAAATGCCAGCTTGTCAATTGAGGCTTCAAGATTCCTTAAGAAAACATCTTTAGTGCTGTAGTTTTCAACCTGCATAAAAGTTATTATCTCATCTAAATCATCAGCTGCACGTGGAAGAAAATGAATATCAAGCTTTTCTTTTTCCAAAATGCTTCTTTCTTAAATTAGAAAATACCTGTTTTGAAGGAATTGTCTTAACACCCTTTTTAATATCTTCTTCAGCTTCAAGTAATTTACCAACATAATCTTTTTCATCAATAAGATTCTTATACTCCTGCATTGACATCAGAACCATATCACCTTCGCCGTTCTTTGTAATAAAAACCGGCTCGCGGCTTTCATGAACAAGCTTTGATATTTCCTTTGATTTATTCCTGAGTGCTGATATTGGCTTTATTATTGGCATATTATATAATGTATTAATTTTATCAAAATTATATCATTATTATGATATATTCAAGCAATAAAAAAAGGAGAACTTTTGGGTCTCCTTTAAAAATTATATGTTTGCCTCGTCCTGAAATAAGTTTACACATAATGGAGTAAACTAATGAAAGAACAGGAAGAAAGAACAGGTATTAAAAGGACTCAAAGAGATTACAGTTTAGCATTTAAATTATCTGTAATTGAAGAAGTAGAGAGTGGCAATATGACTTATAAGGATTCACAGAATAAATATGGTATTCAGGGAAAGTCAACGGTATTGATATGGTTAAGAAAACATGGTAGATTGAATTGGGAGAATAAAGAACTGATGAAAGAAAGACAAACACCTCATCAAAAGTTAAGAGAATTAGAGAAGAAAGTAAAACGATTGGAGATGGAAAAAGAGATATTGAATCGAACGATAGATATAGCAGATGATATGTTAGGTACACAGATAAGAAAAAAGTACTTACCTCTGTTGTTGGAAGCTTCCAGGCAGCAGAGCGGGAATCCGGAAGATACGGAGTTAAATTAGTATGCTCAACATTAGGGTATCAAAGGCAAAGTTATTACAAGCACAAGGAATTACAATTAAGCCACGAGCAGCTAAAGGAAGCGATCAAGGAGTTGGTTTGCAGTCAAAGAAAGATATTACCCAGAATAGGTACCAGAAAGCTATATAAGCTTATAAAGCCTGAAATGAGCAGAGAAGGTATCAAAGCAGGCAGGGATAAGCTTTTTTGATGTATTACGTAAAGAAGGCTTGTTGATAAAGCCTCGCAGACAGTATATACAAACAACTAACTCAAGACACTGGATGCGCAAATATCCAAATAAGGTTAAAGAAGTTACAATCAAAAGCCCGGAAAAAGTATGGGTAAGCGACATAACGTATATTAAAACAGATGAAGGTAATTGTTATTTGTCAATGATAACAGACGCCTATTCCAGAAGGATAATGGGATACAATGTCAGTGACTCTATGAGCACCACAGAAACGATTAAAGCATTACAGATGGCCATTGGCAAGAGAATATATCCAGATAGAAAACTTATACATCATTCTGACAGAGGGTTACAATATTGCAGCACCGAATATGTAAATCTTGCAGAATCAAATAAAATAACGATGAGTATGACAGAGAACTCGGATCCATATGAGAATGCATTAGCAGAAAGAATGAATAGAACAATAAAAGAAGAGTTTTGCTTAGATAAAATCTTAAAAACAAAACAACAAGTATATCAAACAGTTAAAGAAGCTGTGAATCTTTATAACAGTTACAGACCACATCTAGCTTTAAATTATGATACACCCGATTTTATACATAAAAAAACCCGGACTTAGGCAATCCGGGGATAATATAAAAACGTAAACCTATTTTAGGACGTTACAGTTCCCGCTTGTCAGCTTGTCTTTATATTTGAGCTTCCTGCAGAAGTTTCTGTCACAGGCTCGATTTTAGTTTCTGTTATCTCGCTTTTTGGTCTCTTCATAATTCCGTATGGTATAACAACACAATATCCTGCAACAAGAAGTATTGGTGCAACAACTGTAGGCATAAACCCATCAACAGAATTTTGCGACATTAAAATATATCCTACTATCAGCAGCGCAACACCCAGACCCAGTATCGTAAAGTTTTCTTTTTCAAGAGGAAATGAAAATTCTCTTTTCTGCTTTGATTTGCTTGATTGTAGCTTTTTACTTTTTACTTTTGGCTGCATTATATTTATTTAACTCTCTGTTTATTAACAATTTTGATGTTTGCTGTTATATAGATTAGTCTTCTCAGGTTTGTAAGCTGAAACTAAAACCCATTACTGTTGAATTTTGTCAAAGATATATGTTAGCAAAAACAATTTCAATCCTATAATATTTTTTAATTATCTCTCAAACTACAAATCCGAGAGAACTTGATAGAAAGTTTTAAGCTTTTGCAATCTCTTCATAGAAATCTGCGCTGGTTAAAATTCCATTTTGGAAATTATTCAGGTTCAGATGTTCATCGGGCGAGTGTGCATTCTCATCAGGCAGCCCGAAACCAAGCAGCACCGTAGGTGCTTTAAGGTATTCTTCAAGTGTAAATACTATAGGAATTGAACCGCCTTCTCT
The DNA here is from genome assembly GCA_043744495.1 of Ignavibacteria bacterium. Lineage (GTDB taxonomy): Bacteria > Bacteroidota > Ignavibacteria > Tepidaquicellales > OLB5 > OLB5. The sequence goes on along the minus strand of JAYTUN010000162.1, from coordinate 18,598 downwards.
CATAAACACAGGCTCTTTGCCAAATCCTGCTTTCAAAGCTTTGATAGCCGCTTTATTCCATTTACTGTCAATTGGTGAGATCCACGGCTTTCCGTGGTGCAGTCCATAAACATTTGTCTTAATACCCTTAGGAGCAATCTTCTTTACGAAATTGATGAACAGCTTTTCAATTTTATCGGGATCCTGGTTTGGTACCAGCCTCATACTTATTTTAGCTGATGCTTTTGAAGGAAGAACCGTTTTAGTTCCTTCCCCTGTAAAGCCGCCCCAAATACCATTGCAATCAAGTGTGGGTCTTGACCAAATCCTTTCAAGCGTGCTGTAACCTTTTTCTCCTGCCAGCGCATCTACTTCAAGACTATTAGCATATTCTTTATCATTGAAAGGAAACTTAGCGAAATTATCTTTTTCTTCCTTGCTCAGTGGGGTTACATCATCATAAAATCCGTCAATTAATATCTTACCGTTCTCATCTTTCATCTTTGTTATCATCTCAGCAAGAGCATTTATTGGATTACAAACCGAACCGCCGTATTGACCTGAATGCAAATCGCGGTTTGGTCCCGTAACATCTACCTGCATATAACAAATTCCCCTGAGGGCATAACCCAATGCAGGCAGATCTTTTGAGAACATGCATGTATCAGATACTACGATAACATCACATTTAAGCAGCTCTACGTTATCCTTAATAAAATCACCAAGATTCATACTGCCAATTTCTTCTTCGCCTTCAATTAAAAGCTTTATATTTACAGGTAATAATCTATTTTGAGTGAGATGTGCTTCAATTGCTTTAAGGTGTATAAAAACCTGCCCTTTATCATCAGCAGAACCGCGTGCAAAAATATTTTCTCCTCTTATATCAGCTTCAAATGGAGGTGATGTCCAAAGATCAATAGGGTCAACAGGCTGTACGTCATAATGACCGTATATCAGAACAGTAGGTTTATCTTTGCCTGCGTTCATCCATTCTGAATAAACAACAGGGTGACCCTTGGTTGGGCAAACCTTTGCATTCTGCATTCCGATAGTTTTCATATGCTGCTTAAGATACTCAGCGCATTCAAGTACATCTTTTTTGTTTTCGGAATTTGTGCTTATACTTGGATAGCTTAAAAAATGCTTAAGCTCTTTTAAATATCGTTCATTATTGCTGTTAATAAAATCTGTTAGATTAGTCATAATCGTATTAGTCTTCCATAAATAATTATTGTCCGCAGAATTTTTTTACCTGCTCCAGCGTAAACGCATCGGTTGGTTCAAACTCAAGATACTTCTTGTAATCTGCGCATGCTTTTTCTTCAAGAGATTTTTTATCTTCGGGTTTTACATCTGGCTTAGTAGAAAGATTTGCATAATTATTCGCTCTCCATAGCCATGCTGATGCAACATTAGGGCTTATATCAATGCTTTTTGTTAAAACGTCAATGCCTTTTTCAAATTCGTTCAAATAGAAATCACAAATTCCCGCATACACATAAGCCGCTACAGCCGCTACATTAAGTATTCCAAGTTCAATTGCTTTACCAAACTTAATTCTTGCATCCGCGTATTTCTGCTCAGCAAACAATGCTTTCCCGTATTCAAAATATGTGTTCTCGTCGTCTGCATCTAAAGCTAACGCTTTATTAAGCAATTCATATGCTTTTGAGTATTCTTTTTTATCTACATAAATTTTTGACCATTTTTGATAATCTTCAGCATTAAGATCTTCAACTTTTACTTTTTTAAAAAATTCTTCCGCCTTTGCGTATTCCTTCTTTTCGATCATTACATACGCGGCATATTTATTTGCTTCGCTGTATTCCGGATCTTTAGCCAATACTTCATTCAGTATTTCCATAGCTTTATCATATTCACCTTTGCCGTAATATGATTTTGCGAAATATGTTTTACCTCTTGGCGAGCCCGGTACAAGCTGGTCATATCTTTCAAACGCTTCTATTGCATCAATGTATTTATCAAGCAGGTAGAACATAAGCCCCTTTTCAAAAAAAGCTGGAGCAAAATTATTGTCTGCTTCGGCAGATTTAATGTAATTTTCCAGCGCTGCGCTGTATTTTTTCTGCTTGAAAGATATTTTTCCAAGACCGTATAATGCAGGCGCATAATTTGGCTTATATTTTAAAGCCAGATCATAATTAGATTTAGCGGGTTCAAATGCGCCCCGTGCAAGATATGCAGCACCTAAACCTACATAAATCATTGGATTTTTATCATCATACGTCTTTGCTGTTGTTAAGGATGTAATAGCTTTATCAACTTTACCATCTGCAATAAAATTTTTCGCTTCTGCGCTAAGTACATTTATTATTGTTTCAATTTCGCCTTTATCAAGGTCGTCTTTTGTCTTGTTAAGCGGCAGGTATTTTTTAGCATTATCAAATTGTGAAGCTGCACCGCTGTAATTTTTCTGTGATGTATAAAGCTCACCTAAAGCTGAATATGCTTCGGGGCGCTCTTCATCTTTTTTGACAGCGTCTTTAAGAAATTTTTCTGCATCTTTTAAAGAACCTGTGTTGTATAGCGCTATGCCATAATAAAGGTTAGCATCATAAGAATCTTTTAAAACTCCTTTTAATAAATTAAGTCCGCCCAGGTAATCACCTTTTTTAACTGCTTCAATTCCTTTTTCCAGGTTATCCTGCGCATTAACAACAGAAGCAATTATCATAAAAAACGTAACCGCTCTTAATAAATATTTAGTAAACATAGTAAAATAATATTAAATTTATTGTTTCTTCTTTAATTAATAACTGATGTAACGCAACTGTCATGCTGAACCTTGTGCCGTACTTGATACGGTATTGTTTCAGCATTAAAAATCGCTTAAAAACGAGATTCCGCCCGCCTCAGGAGGAATGACAAAAAAGGTGGTTTTACGTGTTCTGCGTAACATCTGTTAATAATATCAGCTTTATTTAAAGTTTTTATTCAGAACAATTGTTTCGGTTTTTAGCAATTGTTTATGTAAATATTTGTAATCAAGATAAATATTTGTATCAATTCAGTTGAATTATCTTTACAGGCTGCGTAACCGGAACTAAACCTGCTTTCAGTACTATCCGCTGCCCGTCATACGATACCATAAAACTTGAAAAACCTACCGATAAGTTCATCGAAAAATCTGTTGAGAAAATGTATGCTTTGGTTATAAGCGGATATGTCATATTTGCTATATAACCCTGGTGAAGTCCGATATAATTGCCTATGGCTCCTGAATTCGGGTCAACTGTAGCAATTTTAAGCGGCTTAACCGATTCATCAAGTGTATCGTTTGATACCGTTATCCATGCCATTGAAATAAATCCAATTGCATTCTCATCTGATTTTATCTCGCGCATCATCTGTGTTGATGTACTGCAGATAACATCACCCGCGCCAAACTCAGCTCCCGCAAGTACCTTCTGCTTAAAGATATCGTGTATTGAAGCATTCTTCCTTGCAATAAAAACTTTGATCTTTCCTGAATAAACATCTTTATTATCACCGTCAAGCTCGTTCCACTGCTTTTGCTCGCCGGTGAATATCCTTTTAAGCTCGTTAAAATTCAGTTTGGTTAAAAGGTTCCTGGGATTAACAATAACACCAATTCCATCAAGAGCAAAATAACTTTTTTTAACTTCAATTTTATTGGCTGCAAATATATCTGCTTCCTCATTTGTCAGTTCCCTGCCAACAACAACTGTTTTATATGTGCCGTTATTAAGATCGGCAATTACTTCTTTTGTCGTTTTTATGTTAAGGGTAATTTTTGATTCATTGTTCAGCCTCATAAACTCCGAAGCTTCTTCTTTTACTACAGGCGATATACCTTCATCAACTCCAACGGTAAGCTCGCCTGTTGTTGAAGCGGATTTCTTCATGGTATAGTCGCAAGCGCTAAAGCATAGCGACCCAAGAACTGCTGTAAATAACAATATTTTTTTTACTTCGGCTTTCATATATTATTTAACATTTTTAGTGAGGATTTTGTTCTAATCTTCGTCCTTATTGTAATAGCGGAGTTTTTTGCCCTGATTCTGTAATTTAATATATGCATTATAAGCCCTGAAAACCCCATACACAACCAGTATCCCCCCGAACATCCATCGGAAAATTTCGTTGTTCTTAAAAATCTCGCCCGAGTTATAGACTCCTGTTAAAATAAGAATTCCCATCACCAAAAAGATGAGGGAAATTCCTATTGTAAAATAATTATGTGTTTTCAATTAATATAGCGTATCTATTGGCAGCCAAAAAACGTGCAGCAAAAAACATGGAGATAATATTCAGATTATTTCAGCTTGAAGTTAAACGGTACTGTTACCCATACTTTTACGGGTTTTCCGTTCTGTAATCCCGGGGTGAACTGAAGATCTGATGCTTTATCTCTTACTTCATCATGAAATACATCAGGTCCGCTTACTGAACCGACTTTAATTACATTTCCGTCTGGTCCAACAAGTACTTTTACAGTAACTCTTCCTTCCATTCCTGCTTCTCTTGCAATTTCAGGATATTTCATTGAAGATCTAACCTGTGATAAGTTTACACACTCCGGAGCTTTTTCTACTTCAAAAGACTGGTAAACTGATTTTTCTTCAACTACTTTTTCCTTTTTTTCTATCTTCTCTTCAATTTTCTTTTCTTCAACATTTAAGTTGCCTGTATATTGGAACTTGCCTGAATCATTACTGCCGACAGGCGATTTAATATCTTCAAGCTCCTGCTGTGTTTTAATTGTCTGTTCTTCAGCTTTTTCCTTTGCAACCGGCTCAGGTGTTAAAGCTGTAAGGTCTTTTGGCGGGGCAACCGGCGGCTCTTCAAGTTTTGGCGGAGGCGGCTCATCTTCATCTGTTGCTGATGGAGGCGGTTCAAGATCGCTTATATTAATAATTCTTTGCTGGATATCGCTCTTTTTATCGCTTTCAAGCTTGCTTATGTAATTAGCAAATAAGTACGTGCCTATTATAAAGCCATGGATGAGTATTGCGAAAATAAGGCCGCGCTGAAGATACTTCTGATATGTTTTCTTTAGTTCTGATGCTCCGTATCCTGTATCATGCAGTAATTCAATATTATCGGTAACCATATTACCTCCGTTAAAATATGTAACAATTTATAAATTCTTTAATATTTATACGAAATTTGTACAAATATTGTTCCAATTTCTTAATGTTTCTAATTGCATTATAGATAAAAAAGAAAATAAATACAAGCCCACTATTTGCTAAAATTATCAATAAAAACGGTCAAAACTATCGTTTTTTCTATTTTATCTTGCCTAAGAAGAAATCCACCCTGTTTTTGGCAAAATTAACCAGGTCACGCGCCGAAGCCTTGCCTTCAGGTGAACCCATTGCTGCATTAAATCCATCCATATCCTCATAATACATCTCTGTCATCATATAATACTCTGATTCTGTGCCGGGAAGTACTTTTAGCTTTGATACTTCTGACTTTATCAAGCCCGGTATTTTATCTACCAATGGCATGTGATTTTCAAAGTAATGCTTTTCAAACATTTCTATATCTGAAGGGGTTTTATACATTGCTAATAACTTTACCATACTATATTTAACTTTTAAATTATAAAATATTATCTATCTGGCGGAAAATACGGTAAAACACCCAAAGGATTATATACATATTTTTTTATCAATTCAGGAGCAACTGCCAGCTCAACATTACTGGTAATAACAGAATCTCTTTTATTTATGCCAAAGTTTTCTTTCTGCATATCAAATTCCGTTAAATTTCCAGCAGAGCTAAAATGCGTATCGTCAAGTCTATCAGAAATCATATCAAACTTTGCAACAGCAAAAGGCAGTATCTGCTTATCAGGTAGCTTTGTATTTGCTAGCACATTGATGCCGCTAGTGGGAATAATTTTTCCATCAAGCACAAATTTTTTGGGAGGATTAATAAAATACTTACCTTCCATAATAGAACCAAGATTATAGGCAAGCATGTTCATGTAATCATCTTTTGTATATTCAAATTCATTTCTAAATCCTTCCGGAGCAAAAGCAACAATACGGTTTGAATACCCTCTGTGCGAAAGAACAAGAGTTCCTATATCACATTCTTTAAAAAGCACTTTTACATCTTCATTTCTCATTCTAATGCATCCATGTGATGACGGCTGTTTGCCAAGGGAAGCATAATAACCAGTTCCCTGAAGCCCGTGAAAGCCTATCCCCATATTAAAGGGCATAAAATAATTCAGCCGTGCATTATTAAATTGCGAAGATAAATGAACCTCTGTTTTAACAAAAATAGCATACAGCCCAGGGCGTGCTTCAATACTTTTGCTTGCATTAGGTCTGCCGGTAGAAACCGGGTAGGTGACGATTTTTCCGTTGCGATAATGAACATAAAGCATCTGCTTATCTATCCTAAGCTCAAGCCAGATATTGCTATCTGTAAATACTGTATCACGCAGATTTTTTGAAAATTCTTCGGCTGCAAGCAATGCAGAAAAGTTAACTTTTGGAATATTTCTTTGCTGCGAGGTGATTTCATCTTCGTTGTTATCTTGCTTTACTGATTTTTTATTTAAGGGTTCCTGCGAAAAGCCAACAAATAAAAATACACAAAATATCAGAGGTATTAAATAACCAATTACGCCATTGCTCCCGGTTTCAATTACTTCTTCTTCAATTACATTGTTTTCAGTATTGTCTTCTGAAGGTAATTGATCTGTATTTTGTTTCTGTTCTTCCAAAAAAATATTAATTTTATTTAACTGAATTTAACACTAATTAACTCACCTTACGCAAATTATCTTAATGGTATTAAATTAATCATAAACCCCAACTAAACTAAAAAAACCACACGTACCCTCGCTGCTAAACTCCAGTTTAGCAGTTACTTTACAAAACTGTGTTTCGCCTGAAAATGCTTTCCAAACTGGAGTTTGGAAAGGAGTGTATGTTTTGCGTAATGTGAATAATCAATAAATTCAAAAAAAAATACAAGTATGCAACACAATAGAAGTTTTTGACTTTTATCCCACCTTTGCTTCCTTGACTTAACGAGTGTAGCGAGGGAAGTTTAAAAAGGGGTAAGTACATCTTTAATTTTAAATGATCCACAATTAAACTTTAATCAAATTCCAACGTAAATCTTCAAAGGGGGTTATCTTTGTTGTTATCAACCTGTACTTATTTATTCACAGTCTTTTCAAGCCAGTCCATTGTTACTGATTTAGGTCTGGTAATAGGCTCTCCCATTGCTCGGCTTAATGTTAACTGAGAGCAAATTCCAAGCGCTCTTGATACGCTGAATATAACCGTATAATATTCAAATTCCTTAATGCCATAATGATATAAAAGCGCGCCGGTTGCTGCATCAACGTTTGGCCATGGATCTTTTGCCTTACCTTGCTCTATCAGCAGGTTAGGCACAATATTGAATATCTTTTTAACAAGAACAAACCTTTCATCAACCGGTAGAAGCTTGTTTCCGAAATCTACAGAAGCAGTAAATCTTGGATCTGTAACTCTGAGCACTGCATGTCCATACCCGGGAATAACTAATCCTTTATCCAGTCTTTCTTTGGCATAGCTTCTAAGCTCATCATCAGTTGGTACTTTGCCGAAATGGTTTAATGTTTCAAGAACGAACTTTAGGCATTCCTGGTTTGCAAGTCCATGTAACGGACCTGCAAGGCCGTTTAATCCGGCAGCAAGCGAATAATAAACATCGCTCAGGGCAGAACCAACTACATGAGATGTAAAAGCGCTTACGTTTCCGCTTTCATGATCACAGTGAATTATCATATACATTCTCATAAGTTTATACCAATCATCCATGTTGCCTTCAACGCCAAGCATGTAAGCATAGTTAGCGCCCCAGTCAATATCTTTCTTAGGCTTTATAATATCACCTTTACCAAATCTTGTCCTGTAAATTGCTGCTGCTATTACGGGCATCTTTGCGATAAGGTCAAGTGAATCTTCAAGGGTATAATCCCAATACATATCCTTCTTCAATCCTTTATCATATTCGCGTTTGAACTTTGATTCATAACCAAGCGCTGTAACAAGCGCGCTCAGCATTATCATAGGATGCGCATCCTTTGGGAATGCTTTTAAAATATTCCAGATATAATCAGGGACGTGCATTCTTTCATTCAGTTCCTTTTGCAGGTCTTTTGATTCTTCCACTGAGGGTAGCTCGCCTGTTAACATAAGCCATAGAACATCTTCCGGTAACTTTTCGGTAAGCTCAAGAATTGGAATCCCGCGGATAACCAAACCATAATCCAAACCTACTTCTGATGTATCACAAATAAGAGCTTTAATTCCGCGCATTCCGCCAATCACCTGTTCAACTGTAACTTCAGATATAACTTTACTGCCGTGATTCTTTCCCAAATTCCGAACTCGATCTTTCAAATTCTGAACTTGAGAAGCAAGTTTTGCTTTCAACAAAGACATTTAAATGTTTACTTCCTTTCTTAAAATGTTAAATAATACTAAAAACTATGTTTTTTATTAATCATACCTAAAAATATTTTAAAGTATGATACTCTTTTCATAATTGCATATTTATATAGGTGAACCGTAAATATATCTGAAATTCAAATAATTTAAAAGGTTAAAAATACTGTTTTTCCGTTTTAATTAACAAAAATACTGAATATCCAGATCGGCTGGAAAGGGTATAATGTATTGAAATTAATAAAAAAATGCAGTTTTAAGCGAAATTTGTAAAAAAGGTGTTTTCTTAAATTTAAAGGGAATATCAAAAAATAAGTAACATGATAAACAAATTATGAAATTATGTAATCTTACTCACTCTACGCACTCTATTCACTCAAAGCACTCATTTCACTTTTTCGCATATCATCCTTATAAACGGAATTCCTTTCCTTATACAAAACTCCTCGTGATTTGTCATTGTCTTTAGATCCCACTTAGAATCATCAACATATTTAAAAGTGAAACCACCAAACATTTGCAGTATCTCCTGCTGGAAATCATCTACTTCGGGAACGTCAGTCATTAAGTAAAATTTTCCATCAGGTTTAAGTACACGAAATATTTCACCAAGCAGCTCCACAGAAAACGCTCTGCGTTTGAAATGTTTTTTCTTCACCCACGGGTCAGGAAAGAAATAAAATACTTTTTCAATTGATCCTTTTTTTAAAAAGGGAAATCCATTTACTGCGCTGTACCACAGGGCTATTACATTGGGAAGCTTTTCACTGATCGTAACACCTTTGATCCATTCAACAGCGCCAAGCCGTACTTCTACTCCAAGAAAATTCTTGTCCGGCTCGGTAATTGATGATTCAATTAAAAACCTACCAAGTCCGCAGCCTATATCAAGCATTTCCGGCGGGTGGGGATCTTCAAAAATATCATTCCAGTCTAATTTATTAACTATTGGCGGGTAATAGAAATTGTTTCCTTTGTGCTGTTTTAATGGTAAGTACAAAACCGGTTTAGCATGATGCCTTATCCTTGGCAGCGGGTATTTTTTGTAATTAATTATTTTCAAGAAATCATTGACCACGAAAGTGGGTATCCATACATTTTGAAAATAGAGTTATGAAATTAAAAACCAAATTTAATGAAAAAAGAAACCTGTTATAATGGAATTAATGAGGTAAAATAAAAATACAGAACAGAAAACTCTTGAATTTTGCATAGTCTATCACTGAGGACATTGTAAGCACAATTCCCCTCTGGAGAGGTGTACGGCTTTCCTGATTTTTTAGTAGCCGGGGGGGTGTAAACCTTTGACATTTGGATTTTGAAATTTGTAATTACTTTTGACAATTCTCCAGGTCCAACAACCATTGTTTGCGCCAGATACCGCCGCCGTAACCGCCAAGCTTGCCGTTCTTATTAACAACACGGTGGCAGGGAATAATTATCCCTATCCTGTTCATTCCGTTGGCAGTGCCTACGGCACGTGAAGCGCCTTTAAGCCCGATCTTCGCTGCAAGATCAATATATGATATTTTCTTACCGTATGGGATCTTCATTAAATTATTCCACACCTTTATCTGAAATTCCGTTCCGGGGTAAACCAATGGAGTCTTAAAATTCTTTAAAGTACCTTTAAAATATTCATCAAGCTCTAATGTAACCTGTTCTATATGTTTATTGCTTCCGGGAATTATTGCTGCACCAAGCCTCTTCCGCAGAGTATTAAGCTGGTACTCAAGCATGCGCCTGTCGCTGAACTCTACCAAACATATACCTTTTGATGTTGCACCGATTATTATTGGACCAAGTTTGCTTTGATAAAGGGAGGTTACAATGCAATCGGAAGAAGCAGATTTCCCCGGCGGCTTGCCGAATAGCTTCCCGAATGCATCGCGAAAGCCGCTGTGTGAATCATACCCGTTGCTGAATACCACATCATCTATCTTTGAGCCTTCCCTTATCTTCACAAATGCTGAACCTAATCTTCTGCTTCTCTGGTATGCATGGAATGTCATTCCATAGTTTTTCATAAAATACCTTCTTGCTTTCTCTGGCTGTATTCCCATTTTTCTTAACTCGCCATCCCTGATGCGTTTTTCATCTGAGCTATCGATCTTTTTCAAACAGCTTTTTCACCCAGTCAGGATGTGTACCCGAAAGCTCCATCGGCTTGCATCTTTTGCATGCGCGGTATCCTGCAAAAAGCGCGTCTCGCGCTGAGGAGTAGAATACCATATTCTCTTCCTTAGGCTTGCGCGCTGAGCATGCCGGGCGGCAGAAAATATTTGTACTCTTTACTCCGACAAAAAATATGCCGTCATAACTTTTATCTTTACTGTAAACCGCCTTCTTCATTTCTGCTGCCGGCGGCATCGCAAAATATTTCATTTCCATAACATTATCCTTTTTATTACAACAAAAATAAGGGCAATACTTTGTTTAATCCACCGAAAAATTAACATTTAATTCCCCCAATCCTGAACGACTGCCCGCTTTTGGCAGGAGTGAAGGATCCCATTCGGAAACCGTAAAATTTAGAAGACAAACAGCTCCCCTCCTTCGCGCTTTATGCGTCCCGCGTTTCTTCTTAGCGGGATCAAGGAGGGGAAGAATACGGCGAAAGCCGGATTCGGGGTGCTAAAATTATTTTAATATAAAAAGAGTTTTAGCTCCCTAATGGGATTCTTCGTCGCTAAAGCTCCTCAGAATTTGGTCATCCCGGAATTCTCCTTCAGCCATTTTTCCCTGCGCTTATGATCAGGCATCAGCTCGCTCATTCTTGAATAAAACCGGTGAGAATGATCCTTAATCTCAAGATGAACAAGCTCATGAACAATTACGTAATCTATCATTTCAGGCGGCATGATAACAAGCCTCCATGAAAAATTCAGATTTCCCCGCATTGAGCATGACCCCCATCTCGTCTTTGCGCTGTTTATCTTGATAGACTTATACTTATATCCAAACTCCTGCGCAATCTCAGCTGTTCTTGCGGTAATATATTTCTTCGCAAACTGTTTGTAGAACCACTCTATGTAATACTTTGGAGCTTCGAGGCATTTTTGTGTTATTCTTAGTCTGCCTTCGGCTGTCAATACGATTTTAGCTTTGGAACCGGGAACTATCTCGAGCGGATATGCCCTGCCTGCGAAGATAAAATCCTCGCCCTCGGTAAACTGCTTAGGCTTAAACTTATCTTTCTGCGCATTGAACTGCTCCTGCTTTTTATGTATCCAGCTCTTCTTTTGCTCAATGAAGCGCTCAACATAAGCCATAGTAACGCCATATGGAATCTTAACAGTAAGCGTTGCATCGTTATTTACCTGTAGGGCAATCGTCCGCCTGCGTGAACGTATTATTTTATATTGCATACATTAATTTGTTTTTGTAGAAGGCAAGGCTTGCCTGCCTTACTCCACGAATGAGGAGGAATGGCCTGCCGCAAATAAAAACCAAAAACCTGCCACTAAGTCTCAAAACTTTCAAAAAGCGAAAGTCAGGGACACAAAGAAAAGCTTTAAACCGCTCCAAAGGAGCCCCTTTGGGGCCAAGACGCAAAGAAAAACAAAAAGTTAAGAAAAAATATTTCGAAATTTACTTAAAAATCGGGGATATACTCTAAATGGAGTTAAATTATATTGTTTTTTCTGTAACAAGAGTTTATATTTATACTATGAATACCACATCAAAATTTAACGATGCTTTAGAATTTATTGAAACTTTTTCCATTGATGAACAGGAAGAAATTCTCGAAATAGTCGAAAAAAGACTCAGAGATAAAAAAAGAAAGATACTTATTGAAAACATAGCTGAAGCAGAAAAGGATTTTGAAAACGGTAATTATATTACCGGAACTCCAGAAGAACTTATAAAAGCTATTGAAGAAGAAGCGAACAAGCTTAAGTAGAACCTGCGAAAGCAGGTATATAAACGATAAATATTATAAAAGCTTTAACCACGAATTACACTAATTTCACGAATAGCTATACTGAGCGAAGCGAAAGATCCAGAACAAAAAGACTGCCACAAAGACTCAAAACTTTCAAAAAGCGAAAGTCAGGGGCACAAAGAAAAGCATTTAACCGCCAAGACGCAAAGGGTTTATTTGCCTGCCTTACTGCACCCCGCATCAAGTGCGGGGTAAACTACAGCAGGTAAGCCTTGCTGCACGAGGTGCAGAAAGGTCTCAAAACTACAAATTTTATAAAAGCCTTAACCACGAATTACACTAATTTCACGAATAGCCATACTGAGCGAAGCGAAAGATCCAGTATTGTTAGTTACAACATCAACAAAGGGGGAATGAATAATGATTTGGAAATTACTTCAACTCTTTTGCGCTAATAGCACCTTTATCATCGAACAATTCTTTTGAAATAAAATTTAGAAAAATAGACTTGTCGAAAGGTGAAATAAAATTTCCTTCTGGATCTTTTGGTGAAATCAACCATTTATTTGAAAGTATATGGCATTGTTTTCTTGTTCGTGTTAATGCAACAATAAATTGTGATATTTCACTATCCTTAATGTCGCTTAAATCCTTGGGTATTGAACCATTATTTGCACCTATTATATATACAAAACCTGCCGATAATCCCTTGCTACCAATAAACGAGGTTAAAAGAATGGAGGGTGTTTCTTCCTCAATGGTTTCTTCAGGCGTCTCCTTTTTTTCAAAATAAGTAATTAATTCTTCAACATTTATATTTCCATCAATTAATTCCCGTAACTCAGTTTCTTCAATATCTGTTAATTCTATTTCGTTTCTGATTTTATTTAAAAATGCTACAATTTTAAGATGATTTTCAATAAACTCACATTGTAAATTCTTAACCATTGCTGTACCTTTGTGGGATTCCGTCACAATTACTTTTATTTCAGGTTCAGTAAAATAATATTCGATTAAAATCCTCCAGCCTAAATTAGAGTTTGGATCAGACATTAATAATTCATATGCGTTAGCAGGCTCATAACTTATTTCCTCGCTTTGCTTATAGGTAATTCTCGAATAGTGGTTTTTGAGTTCTTTGTACACAATATTCAAATATTGTTTAGTCCCTATAATTAAAACTGTTGGATATTTTTTACTATTTGATTCCTCTATCTCTGCAGCAGTAATATTCTTCATCTGCTTCAAAATATATTTAGGTATCATTCTACCTGTTGTACATTGCGCTGTTATAATTTTGGGGTATTTAATACTTTCCTCTTTTTTATCAGGTAAAAAACATTGGTATCTTTTACTTATTCTATCTTTTAAATACCCAAGTTTTTGTGCTGTATCTATTACTTGATTAGTCGCTATAACTATACATTCTGTACATCTGCTACAAAATGGTAGTTCAAATATTTCAAATTCCCCGGATGAATAAAGATTTCTCAAATATTCAGGTGAAGAGCCCCTTCCTTCATAGACAGCCTGGTCATCGTCCCCAGCAATTAAAATGCTTCCCTTCTGGGAAAGAAGATTTATAAACTCAACCTCTAGTAGATTAAAATCTTGGTATTCGTCAACCACTATTTGCTCGAATGAATGTAATACATTAATGTCATTTTTTAATTCCTTGTATAATCTATACACAGAATCGTTGAAACTAACCTTTTCATAATAATCACCCCGCCTTAAATAAAAATCGATTTCTGGTTGAGTTTCTTCTAGGTTTTGAAACTTTGAATCAAATTCAGTGTAATCTAAATCTAAATAACCTGCATCACTTGAAATAACTTCCGTAAGATAAGGAACAAGGTTAACCTTTCCGTTCTGTTCATGTAAAATTTTCTTACAAAAGGCATGAAATGTCTTTACTTCAGCTAACTCACCAAAAGACTCTTTCATATCGTTAACCAACATATTTATAAAAGTTAGAGCTAAGTTCTCTTTTGAAATAGTTCTCATTAGAACTTGTTTAAAAGTGAAGGTTTTTCCTGTTCCTGCACCAGCTACAACAAGTTTTTTATCTGAATTAGAGTTCAATATAGCATCTAAACAACTTTTTCTTTCGTCTTCTATATTTTGTGGAGACATAATTTATCACAAAGGGAGGCTCCCGCCTCCCCTATTGTTCTTTGCTATTTACTTTTTGTTATTTGAGGCTAACTGCACCCACTTGTATCACCGCAAGTAATACACTTAAGACATGTACCGTTGCGCACCATTGTTAAGCTGCCGCATGACTGGCAGATATCGCCTGTGTAGCCTTTTTGCTTCGCCTGCTTTATCTTATCGGTCTCTTCACTCATGCTTACATTTTTTATGGTAGCAGCGCCTGTCATCTGTATGCCAAGCGGACCGCCTGTAAGTGTCTGCTGAGAGCTGATAGATGGTATGGTTTGCATTGAAACAGGCTTTATATTGCCTGATGATTGAATATTGCCTGGCTGGTCAAGCTTTGGTACATTACTTTTGTTTGTCCAAGTGGACTCCTTCGGAGCAGGCTCATCTATAAATCGCTCTGAATAGATTTCCTCATCCTCATAGTCCTTTTCGGTATCAAGTTTGCTTATGCTGTCAATGGGGCTGGTTCTCATCTCTGATTCCTGTGAGATGTGTGAAAGGTCATTGCGCCCTAAGTATGTTACAGCAAGCTCACGGAAGATATAATCTATCAGCGAGGTTGTCATTTTAATATTGGGGTTGCCTATAACAATACCGTTTGGCTCAAACCTTGTATATACAAATGCGTCAACAAATTCATCCAAAGGAACTCCGTGCTGCAATCCTAATGAAATAGCAATTGCAAAACAGTTCATTAAGCTTCTGAAAGCCGCGCCTTCGCGGTGCATATCAATAAATATCTCGCCAAGCTGTCCGTTCTCATACTCGCCTGTTCTTAAGTAAACCGAGTGAGCGCCAATCTTTGCTTTCTGTGTATAGCCGCGCCTTCTGAATGGAAGCTTGCGGCGTTTTGCAATGTACCTGTGAATAATACGCTCTGCAATGCGGATAATATCATTGGGCTTGCTTAAACTATCTGCAAGCTCTTCTGACTCATGATCGAATGTATCATCATCACTTGTGGAATTTAAAGGCTGTGAGAGCTTACTGCCATCACGGTAAAGCGCATTAGCTTTAATGCCAAGCTTCCATGAAAGCAAATAAGCATGCTTCATATCTTCAATCGATGCCTCGTTTGGCAGGTTGATAGTCTTGCTTATTGCGCCGCTGATAAAAGGCTGAGCTGCTGCCATTATTTTTATATGCGCATCCGCAGAAATGTATCGTTTGCCCTTTTTGCCGCACTTGCTTGCGCAGTCAAAAACCGCGTAATGCTCATCGCGTAAATGGGAAGCGCCTTCAACTGTCATAGTGCCGCAGACAAAATCGTTTGCATCATCTATCTGTTCTTTAGTAAAGCCAAGTGTCTTTAAAATATTGAAGCTGTAATCATCAAGCTGTTCATCAGTAAATCCAAGTGTATCCTTGCAGAAATCAGCCCCAAGGGTATATTTATTGAATACAAAATTTATATCAAATGCCGATGGCAGCGATTTTTCTATCTGCGCCAGCACATCTGTGGTGAATCCTTTTTCAGTTAGTGACTGCGGGTTAATGCCCGGGCAGCCTATTATAGAGCCGTGGCCTGTGCAGTATTTAATTATATCATGTATTTCGTTTTCAGTGTAGTCCAGCTTTTTTAATGCAGGGGGGACTGATTCATTTATTATCTTAAAATATCCGCCGCCGGCAAGTTTTTTAAATTTCACCAGCGCAAAATCAGGCTCTACACCGGTTGTATCGCAATCCATAACCAAACCAATTGTACCGGTAGGAGCAATAACAGTAACCTGCGCATTGCGGTAACCATAACGCTCTCCAAGATCCAATGCCATATCGCTATCTTCCCTGGCTGCATGTAAAAGCGGTTCAGGACAGTGTTTTTTGTTTATACCAACCGGAACAATTGATAAACCTTCATACTCTTCGTTTGGCACGTTGTATGCAGCCCTGCGGTGATTACGGATAACGCGAAGCATATTCTGTTCGTTTTCCTTAAACCTGGGGAAAGCGCCAAGCTCCTTAGCCATCTCTGCAGATGTTGCGTAGGAACGCATGTGTAATATTGAGGTCAGTGCTCCGGTTATTGCCAGCGCTTCAGGGGAATCGTACGGAATGCCCTGTATCATAAGCAGTGAGCCAAGATTTGCATAGCCAAGTCCAAGAGTCCTGTAATTATATGAAAGTTTTGCAATTTGCTTGCTGGGGAACTGCGCCATAAGCACGCTTACCTCAAGAACAATTGTCCACAGCCTTACTGCGTGGCGGTATGCTTCAATATTAAATTCCGCTTTATCAACATCGTAAAATTTCACAAGATTAAGCGATGCTAAATTGCACGCCGTATCATCTATGAACATATATTCACTGCAGGGATTTGATGCTTTAATTTCTCCGCCTGCGGGGCATGTATGCCATTCATTAATAGTAGTGTGATACTGCATTCCCGGGTCTGCGCAAGCCCATGCGCTGTATGCTATCTGTTCCCAAAGATCTCTTGCCTTGAGTTTTTTGCATGCAACCGGGTCTCTGCCTTCTTTTTTTGCTTTGTTAAGCTCAATTCTCCAGTAAAGATTCCATGCGCCGTCATTTTCAACAGCTTTCATGAATTCATTTGTAGCTCTAACGCTGTTATTGCTGTTCTGCCCGGATACGGTTAAGTAAGCTTCGCTGTTCCAGTCAGTATCATAGGTTGGAATGTGTACTTCCTTCACACCAAGCTTAGCCAGGTGGATAACTCTATCAATATAGTTTTCGGGTATCAGAGATTTCCGAGCATCACTAACAGCCTTAGCCAGATGCTTGTTGGTTTTCTTATCGAACGGGTCGTTTTCAGGGTGAACTTCATAACATGCCTTGATAACATTATTCAGGTGAATGTTCATAAGCTTCGAGCCTGTTACAAGATCGGCAACTTTCTGCTCTTCAATAACTTTCCAGTTGATAAACTCTTCAATATCCGGATGGTCAAGATCAAGCGTAACCATTTTTGCCGCGCGCCTGGTTGTGCCGCCTGATTTAATTGCACCGGCTGATCTATCGCCAATTTTTAAAAATGACATTAACCCTGATGACCTTCCGCCTCCGCTTAGAGGTTCACTTGAGCCTCTAATATTAGAGAAGTTTGAACCTGTGCCTGAACCGTATTTAAATAATCTTGCCTCACGTACCCAAAGATCCATAATGCCACCTTCGTTGACGAGGTCATCTGTGACTGACTGAATAAAGCACGCATGAGGCTGCGGGTGAGTGTATGCATCTTCTGATTGTGTAAGCACTCCGGTTTTTCCGTTAACATAGTAGTGACCCTGTGAAGGACCCGTGATACCATAAGCCCAATTTAATCCTGTGTTGAACCATTGCGGTGAATTTGGAGCCGCCATCTGCTGCGAAAGCATATAGCAATTGTCATTATAGAATGCTAAAGCATCTTCTTCTGTGTTTAAATAGCCGTATTTCCAGGCCCAGTATGTCCAGCATCCTGCCAGGCGGTTAAAAACCTGGCGGCTATCGGTTTCAGATGTATGGCGGTCTGATTCCGGAATATCTTTCATAGCAGCCATATCAGGCGTTGATGCCTGTAGCCAAACCGGGATACCTTCTTCATCAACTCTTTTTAATATACGCGGAATGCCCGCCTTGCGGAAATATTTCTGTGAAAGAATATCAGTTGCAACCTGTGACCAGTGTTTAGGAACAACTATATCGATCATTTCAAAAACGATCGAGCCGTCGGGATTTCTTATTACTGATGTGCGTTTATCAAATTCAATTTTATCGTATGGATTATTCGATTCCCCTGCAAACAGTCTATCTATCTTCATGCGGTAAGTAATTAAAAAATTTTCGGAATTCTTTTATTAAAATTTAATGCATCGCTAAGACTGCAATAACATCTGAATCTTATCTTTTAAAATCAGAGGGGTTTTTGCTTCTCCAAAAGTTCCCTCTAAAGGTTTACAGCTTCTGAGCAGTTTGTTCTTAAAAGCTTTCCTGAATTATGCTTATTATTAGCTTCTCATTAACGATTGGAAACAAAATTAACAGAACAAAACTATAAATGCAAATTACATCGTAAGAAAATATTTTTCGAAAACACTTGACAAGCCGTAAACCCTTATCTATAGGTAATTTTCTTAAACAGGGTATTTTTCAATATAAATTATTTTTTTTC
>JAYTUN010000161.1:0-18524 GCA_043744495.1 Ignavibacteria bacterium | reverse complement strand
CTGTTGTGCCCCTTCCAGAGAACGGGTCGTAAACAGTATCCCCGATTTCCGTAAAAAGATTTATAAAAAATCTTGGAAGTTGTGGCTTAAAACAAGCTCTGTATGAAACTTCATGAATTGAGCTTGCCTGTCTCTGTTTAGAAGTCCAGAATTCATTAACGAATTTGGAAATTGATTCGCCTGTTTTTAAAGTGAAATATTCAATCTTTGTGCTAGGGGAGTATGTAAATAAATTATTCTCGGAAAAGGAAAACTGCGTTAAATAATCATGAAGCGGTTTACTTTCTTTTCTGGAAATTGAATTCATAAAACAAAGTTATTAATTTTACCCTAAAAATTTACTTCAGTTTATTAACAGCTTTTGTCAGCTTTGATTTTTTATTAGCAGCGTTATTCCTGTGAATAATACCCTTAACAGCGGCTCTATCAAGCACCTTAACAGCTTTTTTCAGTTCTTTTTCAGCTTCATCTTTTTGCTTGGCACCCGCAACATTTTTTAAAGCGGATTTAATTTTAGCTTTAAAGTGTTTATTATATTCAGTACGCTTGGGTGTCTGTCTGGCTCTTTTTTGAGCAGATTTATGTCTTAATGGCATCTAATTTTTATCCTTTTTATACTATAATTATTGATTTATTTTTACTTAATTTCAAATTAATAATCAAAAATAGCCATTTCTTATAAGAAAATCAATTTACTATTTAACGACATCCTGTAAAATCAGGTGATTATCAAACAAAACGCAAAAAAATGGAAAAATTGAAGAACAAGATTCTCTGGGTTGATGATGAGATTGAGCTTTTACGCTCAAATATCCTCTTTCTGGAAGATAAAGGCTATTTTGTTGAAAAAGCGACCAATGGCGAAGATGCCGTTGATATGGTGAGGGAAAAAGATTTTGACCTCATTTTTTTGGATGAAATGATGGCAGGTATGGGCGGACTTAAAACTCTGGCTTCTATTAAAGAAGTTCAGCCTAATGTTCCCGTTGTTATGGTTACTAAAAATGAAACTGAAACCCTGATGGAAGATGCTATAGGTGCCAAAATTTCTGATTACCTTCTTAAGCCTGTCAATCCCAACCAGATATTACTGGTATGCAAAAAATTCCTTGAAGGCAAGCGAATAAAAAGTGAAACCGTTTCCCGTGATTATATACTTGAGCTAAACAAGATAAACATGGCTATGATGGAGCCGCTGGATTATAACGACTGGATAAAAATCAACAGCGATCTTACACAGTGGGAAATGGAGCTTGACGAACACCCCGAGCTTGGATTAAAAGATACCGTTTTAGCAACCCGAAAAGAATGCAACGCAGAGTTCTGCCGCTTCTTTGAAAGAAATTATGTTGAGTGGATCCACGGCAAAAAAGAAGGTCCTACCTTTTCAAACGGTATAGTTGAAAAGTATGTACTGCCTGAGCTTGATAAACATAGATCCGTATTCTTTTTTGTTATTGACTGCTTAAGGCTTGACCAGTGGATGCTGATGGAAAAAATGCTTTACGATTATTTTAAGATAACAAAAGAATTCCATTACGGGATGATACCTTCGGCTACTCCTTATGCAAGGAATGCTATATTCAGCGGACTTTTCCCGAGCGATATAGAAAAACATTACCCTGAGCTTTTTGCCAAAGGCGAAGATGACGAGAATAGTAAAAATAACTATGAAAAGGAATTTCTGCAGAAGCTATTGGATAGAAAAAGAATTAAACTTAGAAATGAATTACGATATGTTAAGATAATTGATGCTGATTTTGGCAAAGGTATAGAAAATAAAATTTCCAGCTTTTCAAATACCCACCTGAATGCAATAGTAGTAAATTTTGTTGATATACTTGCGCATAACCGCTCCGATAGCGCAGTGCTGAAGGAAATTGCGCCTGATGAATCGGCTTACCGCTCATTAACACAATCATGGTTCGAGCATTCATCACTGTTTTCGATGTTTAAGATACTTTCTCAGCAGAAGGATATAAAGATAATTATTACAACCGATCACGGCAGCATACGCTGTATGCGCGGAGCAAAAGTGCTTGGCGATAGAGAAACTTCAACCAATCTTCGCTACAAATACGGCAGGAACGTTAAGGTTGATGACCGCCAGGCAATATTTATCCGCAACCCGCATGATTACAAATTACCAAAGCGTGGCGGTATAATAAACTATGTAGTAACAAAAGAAGATTTTTATTTTGTATATCCGACTGATTATCATTATTACCTGCATCATTATAAAAACACATTTCAGCACGGCGGCATATCAATGGAAGAATTGATATTACCCGTTGTTACACTGGAACCAAAAGCGTAATATTAATTTTATGGAGCGTGATTTTATAATATTGTTTTATTGTAGCCGCAGCCTTTAGGCTGCGTTTATACCTATGGAATATATTTCAATTAAAGAGAAAAAACATAGACTAGAAAAAGAATTTTATATTGGAGAAATAGCGGTAGCCTTTACATGTTGTATAGAACAGAAAAAAGAACTTTTCAGTACTCCTGTGGTTTTTGAAGTATTTGAAAAAATACTCTTAAACGAATTGATAGTTTGTAATTTAGGCTCTTTAGTTCATCTCTTTATGCCAAATCATTTGCATATAATAACTCTGGGAAAGTCCAGTTCTTCTAACCCTCTTTTGTTCATGAAAAACTTTAAACAAAAAACCGGATTTTGGCATTCTAAGAGTATGAATCATTTCAAATGGCAAAAAAATTTTTACGATCATATAATCAGAGATGATGAAGATTTAATAAATCAAATTTATTATATCTTAAATAATCCTGTAAGAAAAGAAATGGTAGAGCATTGGAACGAGTATCCTTACATAGGTTCAACTGAATATAATTTAAACGAGATTGACTAATAAATACGCAGCCTGAAGGCTACGGCTACTGATATATGATAGATTTCGCAAAAGTTACTAAAAGTGAGGA
The DNA here is from genome assembly GCA_043744495.1 of Ignavibacteria bacterium. Classification (GTDB taxonomy): domain Bacteria; phylum Bacteroidota; class Ignavibacteria; order Tepidaquicellales; family OLB5; genus OLB5. The sequence goes on along the minus strand of JAYTUN010000161.1, from coordinate 15,581 downwards.
TGAAACATTCGACATCGGATTTGATTTTGCATCCAGAATTATTTCCGGTGATGTGATCGCTCTATACGGAACGCTTGGCAGCGGAAAGACCCGTTTGGTTAAAGGTATTTGCTCGGGACTTGGAGTTGAACAAATTGTTAACTCACCCACATTTATTATTGTAAATGAATATAACTCTCCCAAAGTTGGCAACATTTACCATTTCGATCTGTACAGGATGCGCTCTGAAGATGAAGTACTTGCAATGGGATTTGAAGATTATATGAGCTCACGCGGAATTATATTAATTGAATGGCCAGAACTCATCGAAAGACATCTGCCCGCTGAAACAATAAAAATCCATATTTCGTATACTGATGAAAATGAATCTCACCGCTGGATAAAAATTGAAAGACCTGACAAAATTAAACTAACCGGCAAATGAAAATACTCCTCATTAATTCCGGCGACAAAAATGTTTTTGCCGCAATGTTGAATGATGATAAATCTTCTGTTGTTTACGCGTCAGAATTTTTTGATAACACGGAAACAAAAAACAAAACACCCGATAAACTTATCAATTGCCTGGAAAAACTCTCACACGAAAATAATTTAAATGATACTGATGCAATTGCGGTAACAGTTGGTCCCGGCTCATTTACAGGTATCAGGGTTGGCTTGTCCCTCGCCAAAGGTTTGGCATTCGGTCTGGATAAAAAACTCATAGCGGTAAATAATTTTGATATTACCATTAACCGCATTGATGAAATTTCAACCGAACAGGTTTATTGTGTAATTCTGGAAGCAAAGAAACCTGAATATTATTATGCTATTTATGAAAATGGTACAATTGTAAAAAAAGGTGCTGATTCCCTTGAAAATCTGCAAAAAACTCTTCAAAATGATACTATTATAGTGGGAGATTTTGGCGATGAAACTCTGATAAAACATTGTTATTTTAAGTATATTAATGTTAAAAATCACAAAAATGAGCTGAATTCTATGAGCAATATTGCTCTGAATGAATTCAGGTCCGGCAATTTATCTGATGCCGGCAAAGTTCTGCCGCTTTATTTAAAGGAATTTAATTTTAAGAAAAATGACAACTAAAGAATTAAAATTGAAAATTATAGATGCTGTTAACGATGTACCTGAAACAGCACTTGAAGAAATATTGGTTTATTTAAATGAAGTAAAAAGTTATTCCGCAGAAGAGATCAAAACACTTAACATTGTAAGGAAAATTTTTAAAGAAGACGATCAGCTTTTAAAAGGATTGGATTAAGTCTAACATAATAACTTTGTACAATTAAAAATTTTATAAGATGGCCTGGTTTAAAAGAACAAAACAAAATATAGCTACACAGGAAAAAAAAGAGCTTGGTGAAGGACACTGGATAAAATGTCCAAAGTGCGATGAAATTATGCACAAAAAACAGTGGGAAAATAATTTCTACCTGTGCACAAAGTGCGATTATCATTTCCGCATTGGCAGCGAAGAATATTTTAAGATATTATTTGATGAAGGTGAGTTTAAGGAATTTGACAGGAAAGTAACATCAAAAGACCCGCTTGACTTTGTTGATACAAAAAAATATAAAGATAGATTAAGCGACACAATAAATCAGACCGGGCTATATGATGCCATACGCAATGCTATTGGAGAAATTCATGGCAAAGAGTGCGTAATTAGCGCAATGGATTTTAAATTCATCGGCGGCTCAATGGGCTCAGTAGTTGGTGAAAAAATTGCCCGCGGTATCCAGAAAGCGATTAAGGAAAAATGTCCGTACATTATCATTTCAAAATCAGGCGGCGCAAGAATGATGGAGGCGGCAATTTCGCTGATGCAGCTTGCAAAAACTTCCGCATGGCTTGCAAAGCTTGCTGAAAACAGGCTGCCGTATATTTCAGTTTTAACCGACCCCACAACAGGCGGAGCATCGGCAAGCTTTTCTATGCTTGGTGATGTTAACATCGCAGAGCCTGATGCACTCATTGGATTTGCCGGACCAAGGGTTGTAAGGCAGGCTACAGGGAAAGACCTGCCTAAAGGCTTTCAGCATGCAGAGTTTGTGCAGGAACATGGATTTTTAGACTGCGTTGTTAACCGTAAAGACCTGAAGGATAAGCTATTCCAGTTCATGAAATATATGAATGATTAACATTAATATTTTCTTATGTATTGATAAGCAGCCACAGTAAAATATAAATGAAGATCTTACGCACTATAAGTGCAGCACAAAAACTTACAACCACACTAAGGCTTAATAAAAAAACTATTGGCTTTGTTCCCACTATGGGCTATCTTCATGCCGGACATCTTTCGCTTGTAAAAGCTGCCCGCAAAAAAGCCGATGTGGTTTTTGTAAGTATTTTTGTTAACCCTCTGCAATTCGGACCTAAAGAAGATCTTGCCAAATATCCCCGTAATTTTAAGCGCGATGAAAAAATTTGCGCGGATGCAGGTGTTGATTACATCTTTTATCCCGATAGCAAAGAAATGTATCCGGAAGGATACTCTACTTATGTTGAAACAGAAAATATCACAGCACAACTTGAAGGTAAAATCAGACCCGGACATTTTAAAGGTGTTACAACAATAGTATTAAAACTTCTTAATATAGTTCAGCCAAACTTTGCAGTATTCGGTCAAAAGGATGCGCAGCAGGCTGCGGTCATAAAAAAAATGGCGGTTGATCTTAATCTTAATTCTAAAATAATTATCACGCACACCGTTCGGGAAAGTGACGGACTTGCAATGAGCTCAAGAAATGTTTATTTGTCTGCCGCGCAACGCGCTGATGCTCCATTTCTTTATAAAGCATTGGAATATGCAAAACGTAAAATTCAGCTTGAAAAGTATAACAAGGATATCGATTTCCTAACAGGGCAAATGAGCAAACTTATTAAATCCAGAAAGACCGCAACAAAAATAGATTATATTTCGTTTAATGATTCTGAAACACTTAAAGAAATAAAAACGCTTAAAAGCGCAGCAAAACTAGATATTTTGGTTAGTTTGGCGGTACGTTTTGGCAATGTACGGTTAATTGATAATATAGTAATTAAGCGTTAATTTTGTATTCAGGTAGATTTATCCTGATAAGTAAGAAAGGTAAAAAAAAGGGAAGTTAGAATTATGGAAAGAATAATGTGCAAATCAAAGCTCCACATGGCAAAAGTTACCCAGGCGGAGCTATTTTATGAAGGAAGCGTAACTATCGATGCGGATTTGCTTGACGCTGCTGATATACTTCCGTATGAAAAAATACAGGTGGTAAATATCAATAACGGCTCAAGGTTTGAAAGCTACGCAATTGAAGGCAGTCGCAGAAGCGGTACTATTTGCATTAACGGCGCTGCGGCAAGAATGGCTGCTGTTGGAGATGAGATAATTATTATTTCGTATGCAAGCTATACCGAAGAAGAGCTTAAGAGCTTTAAGCCTACTCTTATTTTAATGGGTAAAGATAACAAAATCAAAGATATTAAGCATACAAACGAAATTATTGAAGTTTAAATTATATAAGCGCAATGAAATTATTTAAAACAATTTTACTGGCAGTTTTATTTTTTTCTGCATCGGGTGGATTATTTGCACAGAAAGTTTATAAAGTGAAGTATGAATCACAGGCTGATATTAAAGTATATGTTGTATCTTATGAATCTCAGACTGACCTGAATGTTTACATGGTGAAATATGAATCACAAGCATCCAAAGACGGATTGTGGTTTAGTGTAAGCTACGAAAGTCAGTCTGATTTTAAACTATACTTTGTTGATTATGAATCGCAAGCTGACCTTAAAATTTATTTTGTAGATTACGAGTCACAAGCCGGATGGAAAAACAAGCAGAAAGAATATCTTCTGAAATTTAAGAACCAATAACTGTTTCCCCTATATCAAACAAAAACAAACCTCTCTTTTGCATTATTAATAATATAACATGCCTATAACCGATACTGATTTTAACAATAAAAAATCCGCTTTTCTTGAAAATAAGCTGGCTGAGCTTATGAAAAAAGTTAAGGATACCGAAGGTGGTATAAGTAATAAGCTAGCTGTAGCCATACTTGCTGCCGGACTTGGAAAAAGAATGAAGAGTCCTGATAAGCCAAAGGTAATGTTTGAAATCAACCAACGCCCTATGATAGATTACATTGTTGAGCTTGCCTTTCACGTCAATGCAGATAAAATCGTCCCCATTGTAGGCCATCACCGTGAGCAGGTTATAAATTTTCTTGGCAGTAAATTCCCAGGAGCTAATATAGAATATGCCATTCAGGACGAGCAGCTTGGTACAGGTCATGCGGTAATGCAAACTGAAAGTTTGCTTAAGGATTTTGACGGTGAAATACTTATCCTTTCAGGTGACGTACCATTGTTAAGATTTGAAACCCTTGAAAATCTTAAAAATGAACATTTTGAGAATAAAAATGAGGCAACACTTTTAACCACTGTTTTTGAAAACTCATCAGGTTACGGAAGGATAGTTCGTGATGCTGAAGGGAATTTTACAGGAATTGTTGAAGAAAAAGACGCAACCGAAGAACAAAAGAAGATAAAGGAAATTAATCCCGCTATTTATATAGTTAACAGTAAAATATTATTTGATGCCCTTTCAAAAATTTCACCTGATAACAACCAGAAGGAATATTACCTCACCGATATATTCCACTTCATCACAAAAGAAAAAATCGGCACTGTAGTAACAAACGACGAGCTTGAAGTTACCGGTGTTAATTCCATTGAGCAGCTTAAGGAAATGGAAGATGCTTTAAATTCACGGGTATAACGTGGCGCACAATATTCCCAAAAAAACAATATTAAATAAGCTGTACCCTGAAGATAACATTGCAATGGTATTTTCATCGGCTATTATATTCACATTGGCTTATTTTATTTCTCTGGGCGTTATTAAGGATAGCTCAGTTATCATCATCCCTGCCATATCACTTGTGGTTCTTTCATTCTTAATTGTTTATCAGAAAAGTTCAACATCCGTAACAATAAAATTCTTAAGGAGCTATCTACACATTCCCTTTTACGGAATTATTTTCAGCGCATTCCAACAATTTGTTCATAAGTTAAATCCGATAGATTATGATATATTGTTGCTTCAAGTTGATATCACAATTTTCGGATTTGATATAACTCGCTGGCTTGAGCCACATATAAGCAATGGCTTAACGGAAGTTCTAACCCTTTCATATTTTTCATATTACGTTCTGCCAACATTAACATTTGTATTGCTGTTCTTTGCAAAAGATCCTGCTTCGTTCCAAAAGGCAAGAAATTACCTGCTTGCAATTGTTATAGGCTGGTATGGAGCGTTAATATTTTATGTAATTCTTCCTGCTGCTGGACCTGATATCGCCTTCCCTGAACATTACACCGTAACTTTACAGGGACTATCACCCATTACAAATTTTTATCTGGATAGCCTTGGTAAATATTTAAGGGAATCATTCGTTCGCAATACTTTCCCAAGCATGCACTTTGGGATAATTCTAATATCAAATTACTTCGCATACCATTTTAAACGGAAATATTTTTACTCCTGTACACTTCCCTTAGGAATACTGCTTGCAATTGCAACCGTATATTTAAGGCAGCATTATTTGATTGATCTTGTTGGCTCATTGCCTGTTGCAGCTGTTAGCATTTACCTTACTTATAAATTAATTAATAAAAATTCGTTGTAATGATTGGGCTTTTTAAAACATCCTTTAGATTTTGAATGTTAAATATTAAGCTCTAATTAATATTTACATTATTTTATTTAACATTTTGCTAATTTAATTGCCTATAAGCAGCTGTTATTTTGTTGTTTGTGTTTAACAATCTCTGTTCTTTAGTTTCTACAGTATTTTTATTTTAATGTATTGTTATATTTATCGGAAACTTGAATTTTCGTAGATGAAAAATCCAATAATTCTCACAAGACTGGCTCATCCCGCAACTCCTGTAAATATCATAGGCAGACAGGACCTAATGGAATTAATGCGTGCCAACTCTAACAAGAAATTGATACTCCTGAATGCCCCTGCCGGTTATGGTAAAACTACACTGGTAAATGATTATTTACACAAATTTAAAAAGTCATTTGGATGGATACGCCTGCATAAGGATATTAATTCAGGTTTACTTCTTCTATTATATATCATTGAGTCATTAAGAAAGATTAATAAAGATTTTGGACGTGAGACATTAAATACAATTTCTCAGCTTGGTGAAGATTCCAACGCTTTAATTGACCAGGAATCTGCATTAAGAAGCCTTTTGGGTTTATTCAGCAACGAATTTACCCAGACATTTTCTGAAGAGATAATCCTTGTTTTGGATGACCTTCATGAATTGTCTTCTTCTAAATGGCTAAATTTGTTCATTGATCTCTTAATGCAGGAAACCCCGGATAACCTTTGCATAATAACTACCGCAAGATATTTATCCGGTATTAATATTTCCTCGTTTAAGGCTAAGAGGAGTATGATAGAAATAACTCAGAAAGAGCTTTCTTTAAGTTCGGTAGAAATTAAACTGCTGGCAAAAACTATTTACGGGATAAATTTCACAAATGAAGATGCTGATCATTTCATTAAATACATCGGAGGCTGGGTTACCGGAATTCACCTGCTGCTGCAGGTCCCCGATACAGACCTGAAATTTAAAGATCTCGAAACCGGGGGTATTCCTGAAAATCTGTTCGATTTTTTTGCAGAAGAAGTTTTTTTGAAACAGGATAATAATATAAAAAATTTTCTGCTTAAAACATCCTTCCTTGAAATTTTTGAAAGTGAGTTATGCGATGAACTGCTTAAGACTGAAAACAGCCGCGAAATACTGGAATATTTATCAGGCAAAAATATTTTTATTGAGACAGCAAAAAGTACTGATAGCGGAGGTAGGTCTGTTACAAAGTACAGCTACAACCAGCTTTTCAGGGTTTTCCTAAGGGAAAAAGCAAGAATTACACTGGGAAACGAGCTGAATGATGTCTTAAGAGATATTGCGGAGCAATATGTGCGATCCGGCAATACGGAAGAAGCTATTGACTATTACTTACTTGCAAAAGATTTTGAAAAGGCTCTATTGCTTCTGAAAGATAGTTTTCAGGACCAATTTCAACGCAGCAATTTTGAGCAGTTGTGGAAATATGTTCATTCTTTTGAGGAATCATTCCATTTATTCAACAAACATCTGTTATACTATAAAGGCATTCTTTCAAAATATTACAGGGGAAATATAGATGAGGCGCTTATTTTCCTTAACAAAGCAATTACTCTTGCTGAGGAAGATAATGATAACGATTTCCTTGTTTCATGCATACTTGCAAAAGCAGAAATACTTATAAACCAGGGAAGCGGTAAAGTGACCGGAGCAATTGAACTGTTGAATAGTGTGTTAACCGGATATTGTTCTCCTATTGATCAGGCAAGAACATATTTCCTGCTTGGAAGCTCATACTTTAATGTTAACAAGCATGATATGGCTGTATCGTTCCTCGAAAAAGCGCTGAAGATAAGTTCGGAGTGCGGCATAAACGAACTGGAGCCCGATATATACAGTATGCTTGGAAACATTAATATTATCAAAGGCGAATTTGTTTTATCCCATCATTATTATGAGCTGACGCTTAATAAAACAAAAGGGTTATTTAAGAAACTGGTTGCACAGGGTAACCTTACTGTTCTCTACTCGCGCTCAGGTAAATTCAGCCTGTCAAAGGAGTCACTCATAAAATCAAAAGAACTGCTTAAAATGTTCAAAACTCCGATCTTTGAGCTTATTATAAAAATGACTGATTATACTCTTTGGTTTGAAATGGGCGACTATTTAACAGCAACAATCATTGCACAGGAAATTAATGAAGCTGCATTGAAACTCAGCAGCAGTAACTATATTTTTTTAAGCTACCAGTTCCTTGGTGAGTGCAGTTATTATTCCGGCAATCCCGTAAAAGCAATTGAATACTACAATCTTTCCCGGCAATATATTGATGAATCAAATGAAGGCGACGATATTCTGCTAAAGCTTTTGATAGCTATCAGTGAATTGAAAATAAGTTCATCCACCGAGCTTGAAACAAAACTGTTAAGGTACTATACTTATCTTGATGCAATCAGCTCTAACTATGATAAAGCTGTTGCTGGTTTCTTTCTGGCAATGTATTATCTTAATAACGGCAATAAGGATACAGCTTTAAAATACTTCGAAAAAACCACTGCCCTTGCTGTGGAAAAAGAGTACTATTCATTCCTGCTGCGTGAGTATATCAATTCCGAAGAACTGTTCCTTGCAGCGGAAAGCAAAAATATTCAAAAAGAAGTTGTAAGTAACCTGCGGTTGAGCATGCTGGAACTTTCTGAGCTTGACTGGATAAGCAAAGAATACAGCGACTACCTGCAAAACAAAATTGCAAGCGGGTACAGCCTTAAAATGAATATCTTTGGCAGTCTTGAATTCTTTGTAGGAAACACACCTGTAAAGGAAAGCGATTGGAAAAGGAAAAAACGCAAGCTTATACTGTGTTACCTTTTAATGAATAAAGGTATGCCGCTTGGCAAAGATAAGATTATCGATCTTTTTTTCCAGGAATCCTCAGTTGAAAATTCTGATAATCTTTTTCATCAGTCAATTTCAAATATAAGAACCGCTCTTAAATCAGCAAATTCCTTTGAAAGCAAAAATGATGCAAATAATGAAGCAGAAGAAAAGCAGTTTATTGTTTACGAAGGTAAAATGCTGAAACTTGCTCAGGGGATTTCGTTCTATTCTGACGCATCAGAGTTTGACAGGCTTTTTGAAAAAGCGTCTATAATAGATACTAATCCTGAAAAGATCAGCTGCATAATTTCCGCTGTAAAATTGTATAAAGGGGAAGCCCTTGAAGGTTTCTATGAACCCTGGTGCGAAAATATAAGATCTGAATACAGGAATAAATTCATAAAAACGCTTGAATCTCTTGTGAAATTATTTGACGAAGAAAACAGGTACAGTGAAATAGAGAATTATTCTGAAAAAATCATTCAAACCGATTCCCTGAATGAACTTGCTCATACTCTGCTGATAAAATCATTGGTTAAAACAGGAAAGTCAAAACTTGCTAAAGAAAAATATACAAGATTGAAAGACCTGTATAGATCAGAACTTAACGAGAACATTCCTTCTCAATTAAACGAATCTATTCTATCTTTATTTGAATGACACATCAGACAATCATTTTCTTTGAAAAAGATACTTATTGTTTATGATGTGTATGTTCTTCCATATCCTGCCCGTCAGGGAAGTGAAGATTCAGGTCAATATCAATATCGGGATGCAGGCTTTTGGATACAGGGCAGTGCAGGGCTACTGCTTCAAGTATTCCCCTTTTATCAAAAGGTATTCCATCCGGAAAAATGATCTCAGCAACAAGTTTTATAACTCTGCGGGGTGAATCGGCGCTCATATGTTTTTCAATTCTGCATGTTGTTCCTTTCATATCTATTCCGCGGTCTTCCGCAGCAATGCCCATTGTTGTTAAATAACATACAGCAAGTGATGCCGCCAGCATATCTGTGGGCGAAAAGCTTTCACCTTTACCACGATTATCAACAGGTGCATCTGTTTCCAATAATACTCCGCTTGGTTTATGAACAACTTTGCAGTGTAAGCCGCCTGTATATGTTGTATTTATTTCTATCATTACAATTTCCTCCGGTTTATTCGGTTCAATGATACAAAATTAACTATTTATTTAACAGAAAGTTCTCGTAAAATTAGTGATTATTATTTTAACTAAAAATGGGGGGCATGCCCCCATTATGAATAATCTGTAAAATAATATTTAGTGTCTGTCATATATCTTAGGGCAGACCTGAGACTATAAAAATTTATTTACTTTTTTGCAGCATTCCGCATTAATCTTTCGGCAGCAAGCTGAGATTGCCTTGCATAATCAATTGCGTTACTTAGTGTTTTAAGTGTTTCCTGCGGTGAATGGAATCCCATTGAGTTTTCAGCTCCTATAAAATCCCACCTAAGCTGCGCTCTGCGGTGCAGTTTTCTGGCTTCCTTTAACTGCTCATCGGTTGCCCCTGCATCTTTGGCGGCTTTTATTGCATTAATTGCATCAATAATAGCATTTTCTGATCTCAACATTGTTTCATAGACTCTATCCTGAATTGTTTTTACCCTGTTCGACAATTCCTGCTCGCTCCATTTATGGCAGGTCTGGCAGGCATTGTTAATATTTTTAAGCGGACTCTTTATCCAGTGATTAGTAACTTTAACCGAGCCTACCCTTTCATAAGGCATGTGACAATCAACACATGATACTCCACTTTTAGCGTGAATGCCTGTTGACCATAATTCAAATTCCGGGTGCTGCATTTTAATCATTGGCGCACCTGATATTTGGTGATCCCAATCCTTAAAACCATTCTCATCATAGTAAGCTTCGATGCTGTCAACGGATAAACCTTTATCCCAGGGAAATGTTAAATACTTTCCTTCTCCCTTAAAGTAATATTCAACATGGCACTGACCACAAACATAGCTTCTCATCTGATCGCGTGACGCTTTTGTTACATCAATTCCTCTTCTCTGCATTGCTTCAATAAATGCGGGGCGGCTTACCCTAAGCTCCATTGTTTTTGGATTATGGCAGTCAAGACAGCCTATGCCTTTATCATAATGCGCGCCAACATCTTTAAACATAGCTTTGTAAAAATTCTCTGTTCCCATTTTTTCAACATCAACCAATACCTGTGAGCTTTTACAGCTTATGCATGTGTTCGGAGTCTTTTCGTTTAACCTGCCGGTGTTTTTAACATCTTCTAATGCCCAGTAATGTCCGCGTTCTTCTCGGTAATCCTTTGAAAAAGGGTTGCCTGCAAAAAGGGTTTTTAAATTTGGATATTTATCCAGCCTCTGGAAGTTCTCCGAGCCTCCATAGAATGTCTGACCTTCCATAATTTCCGTTTTCCTGTATGAATCATATTCATACGGAAAATTCTCGCCCCAAACCTTCGGGTCTGTTTCATAGTCTCCTACCGGTTTGAATACCGAGGGATAAAGCTGCGATTCCTGTTTCTTTTCAAAAATATTTATCAGCAGCAATGTTGCGCCAACTGTTACCAGTGCAGTAACAAAAAAGATCAGGAAGTATTTTTTGCTTATCGGGTTTGCCATTTTATCTATATTAAAATTATAGTTGATTTATTATTTACACTTAATATTGATTTTTTTCTTTTTTGCTTTTTTCTTTATATTTCGCCTTTTTATTTTTGCCTTTTTACTTTTTACTTAAGATGCCCAACGCTTCTATGACAAGATGTACATTCTAACATTGTGTTTTCAGTTTCATGAAAAGTAATACTTGATATTACTGTTTTATGACAGTGCCTGCAGTTTGCTTCAAGTATATCTCTGTTCCTTTGGTTAACCTGTATGGGTTCATGGAAATCACCTGATGTAAATGCGTAGCTGTGGTTCCAACCGTTCAAAGCTTTGGTGAACCATTTGCCTGTAAAATCTTTTGGTGTATGGCAGTCATTGCATGTAGCCACAGAGCGGTGCGAAGCCTTTTGCCAGCCGTTATATACATCATTCATAATATGACAGTTATTACATGCTGCCGGGTCATCCTGCATATAAGAATAACCTTTGGCGTAATAGAATGTTGCAGAACCGATACCTGCTGCAATACCGACAAATATTGTTAAAACCATGTAAAGTTTAACCATTTATCTGCAAATAATTACTTCAAATTTCCGATTTTTTAAAGAAATATCAAGTGAAATAAAACTGTTATAATACAAAATTAATACTAATAATATTCATAAATTATGATTTATGTCATAAAATAAAAAAATGGCTACTTAAAAAATGATACATAATTATTATCAAACTACAAAAGTCTTATAATATATTGCAAATATCATAAATCTTTAAACTCAATTTTGTATTTTAAAAAACTTATAGACTTTTGTAGTCTTATAACTCAAAATAAATGAGAGGAGTCAACAAAAGTTTACTACTCGTAGAGTCAGGCAAACCCTCTCTACTTGTACATTTTTCACTTTTGCTTATTGCTTAATCACTTACCTTACGCATAGCAAAAAAAAACACATAAGAATCATGTAATATAATTTTTAAACTTTATGCACAGCATGGTTTCCATAATTGCCCTTGTTTCTAAACTCCAGTTTAGCAACTACTTTATGCGAAGCATGCTCTGCACAACCCTCGTCAGGTGGTTGCCAAACGGAGTTTAGCATGTAAAATGCTTTCCAATCCCCGCATTCGCGAGGAGGAGTTTGGAAAGAAGTGTATGGTTTTGCGTAAGGTGAATTAATCATTTAAACACAAAGAAGAACGTCATCCTGGCAACAACATCCGCTTTTCTTTCTGTTGTTGTTGAAGTTTTTTTGCTGTAGGAATTAACCCACACATTCGGCATGAAGTGAATGTTCTCTATTGGCATATAGTCTAATCCAACTGTAATAAAATTTTCCTTGTAGCCGGTTGAATCATTCTTTGTATCAGGGTTATACATATCATACCTTGCAAATACATTTAGTATTGATACATTTTCTCTTCCCAGCAGATTACCCCAAACAAAACCACTCACACCAAAAGGAACTACATCAATATCTTTTCCGCCTGCGTTCTTTTGGGTCTGCTGAAATACTTCTACTCCGAAATTGAATTTTTCTACTGTATATCCAGCAAATCCTTTAAGTGTTGTTTTATTTTTATCATCAGCGGCGGGTTCATAGTCGCCGTAAACTTCCATCTGCAATCCTTTAACAGGTTTTGCAAACAGTGTTCCGTAATATTTTTTGAATTTATTTATTTCAGGTTTTTGACCGTTTCCGTTACCTATCATTAATCCAAATCCATAATTGCCCGCTTTATCAAACTTTCCCCGTGCTGCAACCCCAAGATCGCTTCCAATACCAAGCCCGCGAATATCTATAATTGTTTTTTCAACTGTGCGGTAATTCCATGCTTTTTCATTCAATGCCCAGCTCCAGGTGGGTGTTGGCACAAGTCCGATTGAAAAACTGACTTTCTCAAACGCTTTCCACTCAACATAAGCAGTTTTGATAAATAATCCCAGGCGCGTGCTTGTAATTATCTTATCGTTACCTTCAAGCAGAATTTGTGATGAGAACTTATCGTTGAAGGTGTAATCATAGCCAAGATAAGCGCGCCTTATTTCAAATCCCTGGAATGAATTAGGATAACCTGAATATTGCGTCGAGCTGCCGGTGGAATCACCGGAAGCCTTGAAAAAATAATCGCCAAACACATTGCCCCAAACTTTGCCCCCTTTTTCAACAGGTTTTTTATCCTGTGTGTATATTGTAGAGCAAACCAGCAGTATTACAAAAAATGGTATTAATAATTTTCTCATTTTCAGTTTAGATATTTAATTTTATGTTAAATTTTTAATGATCTGTGTAAAATTACAGTTAAGCCGTTAAATTATTGTAAATTTTATATTAAGATTTGATTAAGAAAAAAACCCCCGATATATCCAAATTAATAGATATTACGGGGGCTAGCTGTGTTGATTAAAGAAATTTAATGTATCTTTAACAATCTTCACTAAAAATTAACCTTAGCTATTAAGATTGTATGAAGATGTTATTGCCGACGACTTGCTTAGCATTGCGTGAACGCGGCAGTATTTTTCCTCTGAAAGCTTTATAGCTCTATCAATAACAGCGCTATCAAGCTCTTTGCCTGTAAAATTATATGTAACATGCATTTTTGTAAATATCTTCGGGTGGTCATCGGCTTCATCTGCTGTTACTTCAACCCAGAACTTTTCAATTTTCTTTCTGGCTTTGCCGATTATCAAAACACAATCCATCATTGTACATCCAGCCAACGACTGTAATAACAACTGTGCCGGTGATGCAGCGGTTGCATTTTCTCCTGAATCCATCATAACAGTCTTTCCGTTATCAGTTTTGCCTTCTAATCTGTAGCCTTCTATCCAGTCAACTCTTGCTGTCTTTGTCATTGTAAAAATTAATAATTATTAAATATATTTCTTTTCTTGTGCAAATCTTTCAAGCTCTTCGCGGAACTTTGGATGGGCAATGCTTACTAAAGCATGAACTCTCTCTCTGACATTCATACCATACAGGTCAACTGCGCCAAATTCCGTTACAACCCAGTGAACGTCTCCGCGGGATGTTGTAACACCGGCACCTTCTTCAAGGTGCGGCACAATGCGTGAAAGCGTCCCGCCCTTAGCAGTTGATTGCAGAGCAATTATAGGCTTTCCGCCTTTTGATCTTGCCGCGCCGCGGATAAAATCAACCTGTCCGCCAAAACCACTGTAAAAATTATAGCCAATTGAGTCAGCGCAAACCTGTCCTGTCATATCTACCTGCAGCGCTGAATTTATTGCTATCATCTTGTCATTCCTTGCAATGGTGAACGGATCATTAACAAACTCAGTTGTTCTCATTTCAACAAAAGGGTTTTCGTGTATATATTCAAACAGTTTATGTGAGCCAAGCACAAAAGATGTAACCATCTTTCCCCTAAGAAGTGTTTTTTTGTCGCAGTTTACAACACCGCTTTCAACAAGCGGAATAATACCGTCACTGAACATTTCAGTATGAACACCAAGATCCTTCCTGTCACCCAGCAGAGCAAGAACAGCATCTGGTATAGCCCCAATTCCTATTTGCAATGTTGAGCCGTTTTCTATCATGTCAGAAATATTTTTACCAATCTGCTTAAATATCTTTATTTCTTCTGGATCTTTTTCGGCATGCATTCCCGGAAGCTCCTGAAGCTCCTGTTCATACTCAAATGCAAAATCAATATCTTTAATATTGATAAAGCTGTCTCCGTGTACTCTTGGCATCCTGGGGTTTATCTGGGCAATAATGTGTTTTGCGACATGAACAGCCGCCTTTGTGCAATCAACCGCAACACCCATACTGCAGAAGCCGTGTGAATCGGGTGGTGAAACCTGTATAAGCACAACATCTACTTTATGTTTTGTATCATGCTTAATAAGATTAGGTATTTCCGAAAGGAATATGGGCATAAAATCAGCTTTACCCGCATTAACATGTTTCCTTGTATTCCCTCCTAGGAAAAAACCATTATGCCTGAAATGTCCTTCCATTTCGGGCTTCATATAAGGCGCTTCGCCAAAGACCATTAAGTGGCAAATTTCAACATCGTTTAATTCATCTCCCCTTGCTGACATAGCTTCCACAAGCCTTTGCGGATAAGCGCAGCCTGACTGAATGTATATTCTGTCACCTGATTTAATAACCTTTACGGCTTCTTCAGGTGTTGAATATTTATTTAAATATTTCTCTCTAATAGTTTTTGAAGATTCTTGATTTAACAAAGCTATTTCCTGTTATTTAATTTTTTTATATAAAAGCTAACAATTTTAACTATTTAAAAATTAATGTTAATGCTAATTATTTGATCGGCGGGTAATATTGATATTTTTTAAAATCATTAATAAATTATAATTCAATATATTATTTATTGATGTAAACAAATATTGTAAAAATTAATGATTATTTTCAGTGATTATTTATTACGTAAATATTATGCTTGCGCCT
>JAYTUN010000160.1:0-18553 GCA_043744495.1 Ignavibacteria bacterium | reverse complement strand
ATCATATACTAATTACACTCAACAGACTGCACCACCACAGCAAACTGTAAATTTACCTCAGCCGCAAACTGGTGAAGAAGCTATTCAAATAAAAGGTGTTGGCGAGCGTATTATTGAAAATATGACTTCAAGCCTCAGCATTCCAATTGCTACTTCATTCAGAGCCATACCGGTAAAAGTACTTGAGGAGAACAGGTTAATAATAAATAATTATCTTAAAAAAACAAACAGCGGCAAAATATCCTTTACGCATATTATAGGATGGGCAATTGTAAAAGCACTTGGTTCAATATCTGCCCTGAACAATGCATTCACAGTTATAAATAGCATTCCGCATCTTATTAAAAAGAACTCAATCAATCTTGGTTTAGCCGTTGACCTTGAAAAAAAGGATGGTTCACACTCACTAATAGTACCTAATATTAAAGAATCTGATAAGATGAATTTCCGCCAGTTCTTTGATGCTTATAATGATATTATAAACCGTTCTAGAAGCGGGAAAATTGAGATCCCTGATTTCCAGGGAACAACTATAACTTTAACCAACCCCGGAACTATAGGAACAGTTGCTTCGCAGCCAAGACTTATGGTTGGACAGGGGGCTATTATCGCAACTGGAGCATTAGATTACCCGGCTGAATACCAGGCAGTAACTAAAGATATAATTACAATGCTTGGTATCAGCAAGATCATGAATATAACAAGTACTTATGATCACAGGATAATACAGGGAGCTGAATCAGGAATATTCCTCCAGAAAATTCACAAACTGATAATAGGTGAAGAAGGTTTTTATGACACTATCTTCAGTGATCTTGGGATACCGGTTAAGCCTGTTATGTGGAAATCAGATAACAACCCCGAAAATTTTGATGGCATTGATAATCTTGAAGAAATTGAAAAGCAGGCTAAAGCAATTCAGCTGATAAATATGTACAGGGTTCGCGGACATCTTTTGGCAAACCTTGACCCTCTGAAACCTATAGCCAAATACCACCCTGAGCTTGACCCTAATACTTATGGCTTCACAGTTTGGGATTATGACAGGCAGTTTATCACTCCCCACCTTGCAGGATTAAGGACAGCAACACTTCGTGATATCCTTGATATTCTACAAAAGACATATTGTGAAAATATTGGTGTTGAATATATGCACATCCAGGACCCGAAGGAAAAGCAATGGCTTCAGGATAAAATGGAGCCTATAAAAAATCAGCCTTCATTTACAGATAACGAAAAGAAACATATTCTTTATAAATTGATTCAGGCTGAAAATTTTGAAAAGTTTGTTGATAAAAAATATATTGGTCATAAGAGGTTCTCTCTTGAAGGCTCTGAGACTATAATACCGGTACTTGATTATCTGCTAGGACTTGCCGCAAATGAAAAGGTTGATGAGCTTGTTCTGGGTATGGCACACAGGGGAAGGTTGAATATTCTTGCTAATATTATAGGTAAAAATCTACAGGAAATATTTTCTGAATTTGAAGATATTGCTGATGTTGATTCTGTTGAAGGTTCAGGTGATGTAAAATATCACCTTGGAGCATCAGGAACTTACGAAACAATTTATGGAGATGACATTAATGTATCTGTTGCATCAAACCCGAGCCATCTTGAATTTGTAAATCCTGTAGTTGAAGGAATTGTCCGCGCAAAACAAAGCATGATGAATGATACAGAGAGAAATAAATATATTCCTGTGCTGCTTCATGGTGATGCTGCTATAGCGGGTGAAGGAATTGTAGCTGAAACACTTAATCTTTCACAGTTAAGAGGCTACAGTACCGGAGGCACAATTCATATAATTATCAATAACCAGATAGGTTTTACTACAAGCCCTGTTGATGCTCGCTCTACTGTTTATGCTTCTGATGTTGCAAAGATGGTGCAGGCGCCTATATTTCATGTTAATGGTGATGACCCTGATGCTACACTTCTTGTAACAAAGCTGGCTTATGATTACAGAATGATGTTCCACAAAGATGTGGTGATAGATGTTTACAGTTTCAGAAGACTTGGTCACAATGAAGCTGATGAACCGGCATTTACCCAACCTTTGCTGTACAAAGCTATAAGGAATCACCCAACTGTAAAGACTATATACCAGAATAAACTGCTCGGTGAAAAAATTGTAACAGATGAAGATATTAAGTTAATGGAAAGCAAAATTTATGATATTATGGATAAAGGTTATACTAAAGCTCATGATGGAGAACAGATATTTAAGGCAGATTCACCAATAAGGCTTTCCGACGAACAGGTAAAGATACTCAGGTCACACCAGCTTTCAGCTATTACAATGGATGATCTTAACAAAGTTGTAAATGTTATTACAACCCTGCCTAAAGATTTCCACCTGCACCCTAAGCTTAAAAAGTTCATTGAAACGCGGCGTGAATTTTTAACGGGCGATGTACCTGTTGACTGGTCTTTTGCAGAAGCATTGGCATATGGTACATTACTATTGGAAGGAATACCTGTAAGATTAAGCGGACAAGATAGCGCAAGAGGGACATTTTCACAAAGACATATTGTACTTACTGATATGGATACCGAAGAAGAAATAATTCCGCATAACAATATTGCACCTGAGCTTGCTAAAATAGAGCCATTAGACAGCCTCCTTTCAGAAGCAGCCGTTTTAGGATTTGAATTTGGTTACAGTATAGCTGACCCGCTTACACTGGTACTTTGGGAAGCACAGTTTGGAGATTTTGCAAATGCAGGACAGGTTATTATTGATAATTTTATTGCAGCATCTCAGGATAAATGGAATCTGCCAAGTAATCTTGCAATGCTTTTGCCTCACGGGCAGGAAGGTCAGGGACCTGAGCACTCAAGTGCAAGACTTGAACGCTTCCTTACTTTATGTGCTGATGATAATATGACAATATGCAATCCGACTACACCGGCACAATATTATTACCTGTTAAGAACACAGGGTAAATATCAAAATCGCAGACCGCTTATTATTATGACACCAAAAAGTCTGCTCAGGCTGCCTGAGGCAAGATCAAGAAAACATGATTTTGTTGGCAGGAAATATCAACTGGTAATAGATGACGAACAGATAAGTAACAAATCCGAAGTAAAAAGAATTATCTTAACAAGCGGTAAATTTTATTATGACCTGGCTAAATACAGAAAAGAAAATAGTATTACAAACACTTCGATAGTTAGAATTGAAAGATATTACCCGTATCCATCAGATGAGATTAAAACAGTTCTAAAAACATATGAAAATGCCAAAGAAGTTGTTTGGGCACAGGAAGAGCCTCATAATATGGGCGCACTGATATTTATGTCATACAGGTTAAAACGTGACCTGAGGGATCTTGGAAATAACCTTACATTATATGGTGTAAGCAGAGATGAAAGTCCGGCTCCAGCACCGGGCTCTAATTCAGTATTCAACCAGACCCAAAAACGCCTCTTACGTGAAGCCTTTTCTGAAATCAATAATATTGTGGATATAAGGTAACCAGTATTATTATATTAAATTTAAAAAGTGATTTTTAATAATATTTCCCTTTGTTGTTAATATCATAAATCACCTTTATTATCAGTTATTAACATATGATTGAGTTGAGTCATATTTTTTATTGACAATTATCGTGCATTAAACCATAATACTGGTAATTAATGTGTTTATAAGATAGTTTACTTTAATAACCTGTTTCGTTATACATTTACGCTATAATAAGTATTACTTTAGTATTGAAATTGAAATTAAACTTTACAACATTTACTTCCATAGAGGTGTAGTAATGAATTATGATTTAACATCGTTCAAGAAGAGAAGTAACGTGTTCATTGCCGGAACATTGACAATTTTTTTTGTAATCATAATTATCGGCTTTATATTCGGCTGAGTTATTGTGAGAGCATGGTATCCGGCAAAAAAGAGTTCTGCTGTCTGAAATATGGCAGCAGAATTCATAAAAAACCAAAAAAAGAAGATTTTTACTCCCATGCATAATAAAAATAAAGTATTTAGATGCAATATAACGGGTTATAGTAATTGTTAGAATAACTTCTGTGAATTATGTTGTTAATTATAGAAAACGACAATTGATAATTAAAAATCACTAAAGGAGATCTACAACAAATGAACACTCAACAAATTAACAATAAACAAACGAACATTCAAATGTCTCAAGTTAAAAAAAGCAGCAATGTATTCATAGGAACAACACTAATTGTAATGCTTGCAATTATTGTAATTGGTTTTGTATTCGGATAAGAGTGTTTTAACATACCTATTTTTATCATAAGGAGCTTTGATAATAACAAGGCTCCTTTTTTATTGGTTAATTTATGTAAAAATAATGATCCATAAAAGGTTTAAAAAGAGTTGAGTTTAACTTATAAACCAGCACACTTCTGACTGTATAAATACTGCTTTTGTTATAATTTTGTAATACAAAGTATGTTATATTTGAAAATATATCAAAGGAATTGCTATCCAAAAAAGGTTTTGAATATCATAATTAATTATTTTTATATAACCATTTTATATTTACCAGCTTGTTATAACAGTGCTTGCATAAATATGCGAAATATTTATAAGTATTCTTATTGCAGATACTTTGAAAAGTAATGTCCCAAATACTGCCATAGTTCTCTTTTCAAGCGGCGCCTTTGGGGGAGCCGAAAAAAGATTTACTACCCTTTTCTTACATCTTTCAGAAAGATACCCGGACAAATTTTACCTTGTGATTAACAGTCTGCTATCCAATCACCTTAAGCGTGTTTTTCCGAACATCAACAGGGAGCAGATAATAGTTGTTGGAGATGATTTACAGGCGGTGAATAATAACAAGCCGACTGTTTATGATGACAAGATCAAGGACCCCGCTGAAACAGACATGAATGCATCATACTTAAGGAAAGTGTATTGGTTTTTCAAGAACAAGTTGAAACAGAAAAGGCTTTTCCGTGAAATTGATGCGATAAGATCACTAAAAAATATTCAAGTGTTCACAGGAATTTTCGCTGGAGTTTTACCGCTGGTGTTTTATTTTGATATGGTCTCATCCCGCCCGGCTGTGATTTACTCTGATATGGACAGCTGGTTTTCCGAAATACTGCCTGATAAAAAAAAATTCTGGTACAGAAAATACTATTCGTTCAATTATACACTTGAAAATGTTGATCATATAGATTTCTTAAGCCCTTTTATACTTGATGGGGTAAAAAAAAGGAACATAAATATTGATAGTTCAAAAGTTTCTGTAGCTCCCTGCTCGTTTATTGATTATTCTAAAAGCAGTGTTGGAAAAAAAGATGTCATGCAGATTGCATTTGCATCGAGGATGGAGCCTGATAAGAATCCTATGCTATATTTAGAAACAGCAAAGATCGTATTAAGTACTCATCCGGACGTTAAGTTCCATATACTTGGCGAGGGTTCACTTGTAAATGAAATAAAGGCATTCATAGCTGATAATAAACTTGAAGAAAAGATCCTGTTTAGATTTCATCCGAATCCGCTGGAGATTTTTGCGGAATCTTCAATTTTCGTTTCGCTGCAATCCGGGACTAATTACCCTTCACAAAGCATGATAGAGGCTATGGCATGCGGAAATGCTGTTATAGCAAGTAATACGGGAGATACACATCTGCTGATAAACGAAACAAACGGTATTTTAGTCGAGCTGGAACTGAAGGAATTAGTGGATGCGCTTTTGAAGCTTATCGGGGATAAAGAACAAACTTTAATTAAAGGCACGAGCGCCAGAAAATTTGTTCTTAAAAACCATACAATAGAAAGATACATTGAATATTTTACTGATATACTGATATCGGTTCACGGAAAAAACGCAAATAATTATTATGGCTGAAAATAAATACAAATGCAGAGTTTGCAGTGCGGTTAATGATGGCCGAACGTTTCGCGTTAAAGAATTGATGTTTGGAACAGGGCACAGCTTTGATTATTTTTTATGTAAAAACTGCGGCTGCCTTCAAATAGCCACTATTCCTGAAGAAATGAACACCTTTTATGATAATGATTACTATACCGGTTCAAGGGTTCCCGAAATAAAATCTAAGTTAAAAAGAAGAATTTACAGATTAAGAGCGGTAATTGCTTTAAGCCCGTTATACAAAATTTATTCAGCTTTCTTCAAATATGCTATTGAAGAATGTATATATTACACAAAGGTTAAATTTGATTCAAAAATTCTAGATGTAGGATGCGGAAGCGGAGATTTTTTATACAATTTTCATAATTACGGCTTTCTAAATCTGACGGGAACGGACCCTAATTTAAAAAGCGCATTTGATACAGATGAAATTACTCTATATAATAAAGAGCTGAGTGAAATTGAAGGAAAATTTGATCTTATTATTTTTAATCATTCCTTCGAGCATATTGCAGATCAATTAAAGACGCTTGAAATCGCCAAGAATAAACTTACGGATAAAGGTACTATTTATATTAGAATGCCTGTAGTAAATTATGCATTTGAAAAATATAAAGAAAATTGGGTGCAGCTTGATGCACCAAGGCATATTAGCATTCACTCGGAAAAAAGTATGGAGATATTAAGTGTCCGTGCCGGATTAAAGGTAGAGCACGTATTTTACGATTCAACAGAGTTCCAGTTTTCAGGAAGTGAACAATATATTAAAGGTATCTCTCTTAACTCTGAACAGTCATACACGGTCAATTTTGAAAAGAGCACATTTAGCAAAGATGATATCAGAAAATATTCCAAAGAAGCCCGTAAGCTAAATAAACAAAAAATGGGGGACCAAGCAGCATTCATTATTAAACCGAGTATTAATGTGAAATGAGTTAATCTATAATAGAATCAGCCCCTTCATGAGATGTAAACTTACCTAGTACATAATAATTGTGCCCGTGAAATTCCTTATAGTCAGTATCTGATCAGTTTTTCTTGTAATTCCCGAAGTTCCAAATAGCTCAGAAATATTATCATTCCAGAGCAATTATCGTGATATTCGTCGGGGTGAGAGGATTCGAACCTCCGGCCTCCTAGTCCCGAACCAGGCGCTCTACCGGGCTGAGCCACACCCCGAAAAATAAGATAATTTACAAAAATACTGATTTTTCAGTTGAAAATCTATGTAACAGATTTTGGCTTTATAGCACCTTAAATAATTGATTTTTAAAACCTTGTTGTTACTATCCCTCTTATCAAAAACTCATCATAATTATTTCTGTTATCAAACCAATCGTTATACAGGTTTTTTTCTGCACGAACTTCAAAGTTGAGATACTGCTGGTACCCTATACTTGTCCCAATGTAGAACATTACCTTTTTGTTCCTATCCTTTTCATAAGCTGTGCTGATACCGGTCATGTTGTTCAATAAATCCATTAGCAGGTATGATGCGCTGAAATCACTGCTGATTATCCTGCTGTAATCACCCGGGTATCTGGCAAAGCTCAGACCAATTGAACCTGAAAGCGTTAGCGGAAATTTAAATGCCGCAGACTGGCTGAACATTAAATTATGCACGCTTACATTTTCGGTAATTATAGAATCAACATTGCTGGATGAGTTCATAAAATATGATAATGATGAATTAAACGATATATCCCACTTTCTGTAACCATATCCTGTAAATACGCTTGCAATATAAAATTTATTATCAAGCTTATCACTTAAGGATGCTGCATTGTTTGTCATAATTGTTGGAGCAAAGAGAATATTAAAGTATGGCATACCTTTAAACCGGAAATTAGCAGCAATGCTGAAGCGTGTAACGCTTGTTGTAAAGCGTTTCCAGTCTATTAGATTATCGCGATACCACAGCAGCTCTCCTGTTAAACCTATCTGTTTATTCACGAGCTTTTGCTCTATCTTTGACTTTACTTCAAGCTTATCGGTTGAAAGGTTTGGCACACCAAGCGATGTGTAACCCGGACCCAGCATTCTTAATCCGGCTGTTACCTTTGTAGCAGATTTTTCATTATTGAATATTCCTTTTAATGTGTATGAATAATCCACCGAGCTGGAAATCTTCGGGTGAATCATATTTTTTACAAACTGTGGTATAGCATCACTCTCCAGATCTGCATCCCTGGTATCACGGGTAAGCATTGCTCCTGATATTTCACCTTCCAATGAGAGTTTCTTCCTGAACAGATCCAGCTTCCCTTCCATCCCAAACAGATAATTCGCTTTAGGTTTTAATGTTTGGTTTGATGAATCTACCTTAATTGAATTCACAACATCATTGGCATACATACCTGTAAAATAAAAATGTGAGGCGTCCTTCTGCCCTATCCCAAGCCTGCCGGTATAAATATCCCGTCTGAAGGTATTATTTTCAATTGGCTTCTGATTCTTTAATCCACCAAAAGCAATATACAGCAACCCGGGGTTGAATTCCACATTTACTCCCGTTAAAGGAACCCCTCTGACTGTAAGCGGGGTGTAATCAGGATAAGACGTACCAAACCCAAGTGTTCTGAATGATGTTATTACTTTAAGTAAAGGGTTCAGTTTGCTCATTACTTTACTTTTTGCATCAGACTCAACTTTATCTTTTTGTTTATCGGATAATTTTGAAAACTCTTTTTTTCCCTCTTCAAGGATCTTATCTTTTTCTTTTTCAATACGCTCCATTATGAAATCTTTCACAGTTGATATATCAAGGTTTAAACCAAGTGTATTAATGTTCTGCCTGGATTTGGAGTTTTCGGATGAATATAACATTGGCACAGAAAACGGAAGTCCGTATAAGCTAAGCGAAGGGTTAAGATCCCAATAGCCATACCGCGGCTCCTTATCAGAGCCAGTGCCTGAACGGTTTGCTGACTCACCAAATAACTTACTATCAAAGGCAAACATAAGAGGCTGGCGTTTAGTTTGGTTTTGAGAGCCGGTAGAATTAAATCCGTTATCATTAAGTCCCCAATAACGTTTCATGATATTTAACTTTTTCTCATCGCTTGAAATTTGCTTTTCTTCACCTGTTTGAAACTCCCACACTTCACGAAAAAAGTTTTCTGCTAGTTTAACGTTAACCGCACTAGGTCCTTTTAAACGTTTTTGCTCGCCAAACGAAAACTCCCACACTTCACTTGTTGACATCAGCACTCCGTTTATATAAGCCTCAATCTGCCACGCATATTTACCTGCTGATAGTGAGCGTGCTGAAACTGGATACTGATAAATTGATACCGCAAGGTTACCCGCACTGTAAAACAATGGGTTTGATTGCATCGCATCATAACCTGACTGCATTCCGTATATTTGCACAATTTTAAGCTTGTATGAAACCCTTTGCCCGGCGCTTACCGGATTTGGTGGCAGCCAGCTAAAAGTAATATTAGACATAATTTTCCCACTTTGATTATCTTGTATAACTTTTTTCCCAATTGTTTTTTGGTCTTTTTCATCATCATTTCTAACATACTTCATCCCGTCCTCAGGTGCAAGTAGCTCTACCTGAGAAATATTCAAAACATCTGCAGATACACATTCGCTGCCAATTTCCTGATTACTTGCCGCATCAATTACAAATACACATATATCATAACTTCCACTTGGGACTGTGCCAACGTTTTTAACTACATCTTCATATTTTTTATTAGTTTGGTTTACTTTAATTGGCTTAATATCTGCCGCAGTAACAACCTTCACTCCAGGAGGTAAAGTGAAGGTTCCCGTTACACAATCTGCAATAAAGCCTTCGGTCATCTCAGTAGCAACACCTTTTAGATAGACAGTATATGTTGCTTGTGTTGGATTTACAAGTGTAACATTCCACATATTTTCCAGCTTAAAGTTATATGGTGGCGGCTGGCGGAGGTTGACGCTGACCTGAGAGTATATGTACTCAGATGTTAAAACAAATACTATCAGAATAACATATTTTAACTTTTGCATGATTGAATTAAAAGTAAAAATTAGTTTTTAAATTGTTTTTATTCATATTTTCCTGTTCTTTTTTTATCCTTTTACAGGGGCAGGTAGGCTCCTCTTTCCAGTAAAACCTTCTTTCTTCAATGCCATTTTCAGTTTCAATCTTGCAAATATATTCGCCTTCAGGTAAATCCAATTCTGTTAAGTTAAAGTTATATTCATCTGGATTAAATACTTGTTCGTCAAACTCCTTTATAAGCTTTCCATTTGAGTCGAATAGTGTCAGCTTTAATTTAGACCTGTTTAATAACACTACATTAACAGAAGATTTTCCTGTTGACCTGCAGCTAAGCAGCGTATCAAGTATTTCAGAAATATTATTAAAAGCTTTTTTCCCGTCTGAGCCTGGATAGCCTTGTCCTTCAGGTTTGTTTTTAAACTGCTTCATTATTTTCTCAAGAGTTTCTTCCTCAGCTTTTTTTAACATAGTAGGCGAGAGTGTACCTGTACCTTTATTTACAACTTTATAGCAAATCAATGTATCACAGACCCTGCATGTTGTATCTGTGAATTTATATCTTATACAGAAATCAATTGTATCTGTGCAACAGTCAAGAATCGACGGCTTTTGGAGGCTAATCAGAAATTTAATATTTTTCTGGTTGATACCGGACATTAAAATTCCAGGTCCTGAAATGCTGCCTAAAGTAAAATCACGATAATTTACATATGAAGCGCCAAAAGGCGTTCCCGGATATGACGGGATATTTATAGGTGTTAATGTAGGCAAAGGCGTTAAGCTTGTAAGTACTAGCGGTGATGTGGTTGCCCAAGGAACAAGCGTACCCCAGTAATGAGGATTATTAAAACATCTTTGACAATCTATGTTACTGTGTTTTATTGATAATGAAACCACCGATACTTCAACTTTTCTTATCCGGTTTGGACCTGCATTCAGAGTAGAATTAACCTGATAATTTAAGATAGGATGAGAGTACGGAGTTACTGTAGATGATACATTCCTGATAAAGCCTGTACAGCAGTCCCCCTCCGTATTTGACGGCGGTATTGTTATACACATTCCCCCAAGAGCTATAACAAGGCTATCAGAAGCATTTCTTCGTGCCAGGACCTGTAAAAAAGCCGGATAAGTTGCAAATGTATTATGCCAGGGTCCGTTGATACATTGTCCCGGAGGTGTAGAAGGAAAACCAAATGCAGTTCCGGCGGGTGTAATTGCATAAGTAGGAGAACTCCATGAACCAGTGGTTGTTACAGTAATAGATCCCAAAGCGGCTACATATCCAAATTGATTTGTTAAGGGAGTGCATGTAGAGCCAAACAAACATCCGCCCGCATTAACAAATGTAGCAACAGCGATACCCCTGGCATTTAATGAATTAAGCTCCAGCTGTGTTAAAAGACCGCTTCCGCAAAAAGCATTTACAACTGCTATCATACGAAAGCCTGTAAATGACTGAGAGGTAATATTTGCGGCTCCGTTAACATAAGTTATTGGTTGGCCAGTTACAGTACCCACCAGATTCCAAAATCTCGTCATATCATCAGTTGCACTTTTACCTCCGCCTACTACAAGAATTCCGCTTCCGTTGACACATGATTGAGTTAACATTGAATTAAATATTGCTGACCATTGGTTAACTGTACCGTGACCGCCTAATCCATCTGTTGTTGCATTAAATCTTGTTCCGCATTCCGTATCAATACCTACCAGTAAAACCGGCCCGGAACTAATGCTGCACGTTAAGAAAATATTTAATACTATAATTAGTAATATACTTTTAAAAGTTTTCATTATTTTATTCCTTTCATGTTTTTGCTTTTGCGTATAGCTTTAGGTTTATGCTTTGATGAGCTCAATGCCTGTCCTTCTCCGTCTTTCTTTTTCATCAACTCGTCCTGTTCTTCCTTATTTCTCTTATATTCTTCTTCATTTTCTATTGGCTGTTCTTTTTCAAGCTCTTTATTAATTTTTTCTAACTCCATTCTTTCGTCAAATCTTATTCCGAGCCCGGTTTGGGGTGTTCTGATTTTCCTGAAACAGAAACTTGTATCGCAGGTAACACACAGGGAATCGGTAAACTCAAATTTCATGCAGAAATCAATTGTATCAGCGCAGCAGGTTAATAAGGATTGAGGCGGAAACATAACGTACATAGAAACCGGAATGCCCCCTGTCATATTTACCGAACCGCCTGACCAAATAACTTCATGACTATAAGAATTAATTGAGCCGCTTGGAGTAAAAGCTATAGTAGAAAAACCGGCTAAAGTTGGCGAAGGAACATTATTAATATTACCCCAATATAAACTTGTATTTACACATTTCTTGCATGCCTCATTGCTCTGACGCCAGCCTACATAAGACATAAACCCCACTACCTTTTTTATTTTCAAAGGTCCTGCAGTAAGAATTAAATCAAGCTTATATGCTCCCGGTGTACTGGTTGGATTCATCGCGACTACCCTGACATCCTTTATAAAACCTTCACAACAATTTTTATTGCATCTTGGCAAGACAACCGTATAAGCAGTAGTTGCATTATAAATAGCTGGCTGTGAGGCATCTTCCATCTTAACTACAAACAGAACGGAAGTAGTTGGAGAGGAGAAACAGATACTACCTGAAATCCAGATAAAGCCGGGGTAAACAACCGGAGAATACGTATTATATGCAGGCGTGATAGTTGCAGAAGGAACTGTCGATGTGATAGCTGTATTAGCTGTAATAGTTGGTCCCGGACTACCGAGAGCATTATTATTCCTTATTTTAACCGTGTAAAAATAACAATTGGGTTTGAGCGAATCACACCTAATTATTACCGTGTCTACAATTATCATGTATGTAGGGCTCATCATACTAAATGTCCATACATCACTATTTGCATCACCGCTGCTTACCATCCATGCATACTTCATTCCAAGCTTTACATCAACACCGTTGATGGGACCTCCTTGAAAGGTTGTTGATTTGATGTTCTCCTTTTCAAATATTGGTCTATTCTGTTTAATCGCAACATCAGGAGATTGGTCACCTTTTAACTCAACTATCTTCAGTGTATATTCTTTAGCATTTGGCAAAGGCGTCCACGTAAAGACTACCGGCTGTTCTGGATTTATCTCAGCCCCATCTTCAGGACTTATAAGAGTTATGCTTCCTGTTTGTTTTATACTCTGCTCAATACAACTCTCCTGGTCGGCAACTTCGTTGTTCTCATAAAATGCAGTAACGCAGATTGTATATTCTCCTTCGGCTACGTTACCTGTTCTGAGCAGAATTTCCTGAACGCTTTTATCTTTCCAGTTTACTTCGCCGTTTTTGAAATCATTGTAGTCGTATGTTTTCTTTCCGGGAGAAACAGTAATCACTTTTGACTTTCCCGAAACAATTAAGCCCTTCTTTGATTCGGTTGCTGTGCCGGTGAGATAAATATTAATATTCTCTCTTGTTGTGTTTGTGATGTCGAGCTTCCACAATTCTTTAACGCCGAGTTGGTTCGGAGCCGGTTGGTGGAGACGAATTTTTATTTTATCGTCTGCCAATGAATTACTTGCTGCTCCAATGAGCAAAAGAATAGCAAGTGTAAAAAGTAAATTTCGTTTAAACATTTTGTTTTCTCCTTTAGGGGATTAATACCCCGTTATGAATTTTAATTTTACCTTTGATTTTTAAATCACCTAAAATTCTTTTAAATTTTCCTTTTTCGCTGATGTCAAGTATGAATCGGATTCAATTGACTTTATTGCATCTTCTACAGAATGGAATGTTTTTATCTC
This sequence comes from Ignavibacteria bacterium, assembly GCA_043744495.1. Taxonomy (GTDB): domain Bacteria; phylum Bacteroidota; class Ignavibacteria; order Tepidaquicellales; family OLB5; genus OLB5. Next base: position 4,907 of record JAYTUN010000160.1, on the reverse strand, counting down.
ATCATCATTTACTGTGATTACCGAACCATGCTCGCAAGCAAGACTGCGCCACATACCGAAAAGTAAGATAATTTACAAACATACTGATTTTTCAGTTGAAAATCTATGTAACAGATTTTGGCTTTATAGCACCTTAAATAATTGATTTTTAAAACCTTGTTGTAACAATCCCTCTTATTAAAAACTCATCGTAATTGTTCCTGTTATCAAACCAGTCGTTATACAGGTTTTTCTCTGCACGGACTTCAAAATTCAAATACTGCTGGTACCCTATACTTGTCCCAATGTAGAACATTACCTTTTTGTTCCTATCCTTTTCATAAGCTGTGCTGATACCGGTCATGTAATTCAAAAAATCCATATTGGCAAAATTGTTTATCGAATCTTCAATTTGGGTATAACTGACAATTGACTTAATACTTTAATCATTTTAGCATTATTATGTTGGCTTCCTTAGAATCTATTTACTCTATAATATAGTCTTTATATAATATTCTGATTTTTCCGTTTATATTAAGTTTAACTACCGCTTTTACTTTTGTTCCTTTTGGGGGCAGTTTATCGGTGTTCCATAATATACTTACCTGGTACGAACTTAGGATTTGAGTAAAAATGCTTTTATAGATATTACTTAACTGTTCAGGATTATCAGCCCTGTAAAAAAAACCGCTGCATTTAGCGGCAATGTTTTGTAGGTCTTCAACACCTTTTTTTCTTACAATTAGTTCAGGTTCAAAACCAGGAATATCGGCAAAAAGTCCGACCGTGAATATTTTAATATTCTTCCTGCTGCTAAGATTATAAATTGAATCAATTGTAATTTTACCAGATGAATTTTCCATACCGTCTGTAAATGCTATCACAGTTTTCATTACTGTAGGGTTGTTCTCAAACGTCGTATCTAACATACACTTATAAATAGAAGAATATAGAGCAGTCCCGCCTCTTGGGAAACTGAAATTATCTACAGCTCTTTCTATTACTTCCTTTGATTTTGAATACCTGATGATCTCATTTACTTCAAACCCAAATTTTACTATTTTGCAGTACATATTACTTTTCAGCTCTCTTATAAATGTTTTCACAGCATTTTCCATCGCTAATATTTTATCGCTTTTTTCAGTATCTTTTCCCGCTTTATCATTTCCATACATACTGCCGCTATAATCCATGGTAAGCGAGAACGCAAGCTTTTTCTTATCATCTATTGGAATAAAATGAACACTGCCAGAGGTTGAGTCTTCTGCTTCATCTTTTCCCCATTTTAATACAGCGGTAATATCATCTTCTTTTATATTTTCAACAGGGAAACCATTTGTATCTCTTATAGATATTTCCCCGGTTAATTCAGTACGCGACAACTTAGGAAATGATGAGTTAACAAAATGAATGTCTTTTTCTTCTTCGATTTTTTGAGGTACCAGTAAATTAAATACCACTCTTCTGTTCATAGCCCTGTCAATTTCGGTGATATTATCATTTACAGGCTCATGTTTACCTTTAGCAATAAGTATAATATTTTCTTCTTTACATCCTAGTGAAACAAGATAATCCTTTACAGCCTGTGACCTTTTTGCTGATAATTCATAATTAAATTCATCCGTTCCAATATTATCGGTATAGCCTGTCATTTCAATTTTAAAATCAGGATTTTCTTTTAATATATTGAATACTTTTTCTAATGTTGGGTAAGACTCGCTCTTTAATTCCCACTTACCAAAATCAAAATAACATACATCCGATGTATTTATTGAATCAAGCGGAATTGTCTCATACCGTTCAAAACATTGAATCTTGGCAAATAAGCTAAAAATAATTGTCAGCAGAACGCCTGAAAATAGATAATTGAAATACCTACAGCCTGAAATGTTTCCTGAAGATTTAAATTTTTTAATAAATGCAGTAAATATTTTCATGATGTTTTCTCCTTTTGTACTGTAATAGTAACTAATTAATAACCTAGTTTCATATCATTACATGATATAATTAACAAATTTTCTCCTCTATAACAGTTACCTGATTATCCTAACCAATATAACCTAAGTCCATATTACAGCTATATTAATTATAAATATTTGAATACCATTTGTTTTATTATATCATTAAAATTACTTTAGTTATGCAGGATTTTAAGATAAAATTAAAGAGGCAGGTTGAAATTTTGGGAATAATACTATCCCAGAATTATTCTGATGTAATCAGAATTACTGATCTGGCATTATTGTTTAATGTTGAGGATCTTACCGTAATGCGCGACCTTCAGCAGCTTCGCGCTAATGGGATAGATATTCACTCTACAAAAAAGCACGGAGTATGTTTAAACAGCCAGATCGATAAAACGGTTTTAAAGAATATAATACATCAATATTCATTGTTATGTCTATCACACGAGTTTGTTGAAAAATCAACTTCTTTGTTAGTTAAACGGCTTGGAGAAAAATCACTTGCAAACTTAGTTACAATCCAGATGTGTATAGAGAATAAAAATGCAATTGCGATAGATTACGAAAAGGAAAACGGAACTGTAGAATTTGGAAGAGAGATTTATCCATTATTGATCTTTCAAAGAGATGATTATTGGCGGATACTTTCACTATCAGGAGACCAGATAAAACAATTTCATCTAAATAAAGTTATAGAAGCAAGGGCAATGGAAAAAACATACCTGCTGCCTGATAATATTAAGATACAAGATATTTTCAAGAATTCATTGAAGAGCTGGATTGGGATAGATGAATACAAAATAAAGTTGAAGTTTTCTAAAAAATGGGCAAAACGAATAATGCCTAAACAGTTAATGGATCATGAAGTTTTTACCGAACAGCCTGACGGCTATGTTATATATGAAACAAAAGTAAACTCCCTTGAAGAAATGGCAACATGGATAGTAAGCAGAGGAGAAGGTATAATAGTAACAGAGCCCAAAGAACTAAAAGAAATGGTATTGAATATTGCAAAGCAGGTAATAAGTAATTATGAATAAGTGATAGATTTCAGCAGATAATTTGCTTTAATATGTGCAATTATAGATACAAATCAGGAAGTTTTTCTATAACTTCAAATCCTGCTTTATTTTTGATATCAGACTTATTTTCTTCAACCGGTATAGTAACTTCGGAATCAATTGTACCTTCGGAATCAATGGTACCTTCGGAATCAATGGTATTCTCATTCTGATTATCATTTAATTCCTTTTTTTGCGTGTCGTCTGTGATCACATCATTTTTCTTTTCGGTCTGCGGAAGTTCAACTTCCTCTGAATTTTCAGTTTTATTATTCATATTGTTCTTTTAGTTTAATTTGCGGATTAAATGTGATTGATTTACCTGTAATCTACATATAGAATCAATCTAAATCCATCAAACAATAGATTGAAAATTGGACTAATCCTTTTTTCAATCCAAAGAACGATACAATTTTATATTTTACATTGTTAAATTTGTAATATATAGAACATTAAAGTAACAAGAAATCAATGTTAAGTTTCAGCCATTATTGTACTTTATATTGATTAGCGTTCATTTTGGAGGTTTTCTTTGTGGGTTTTAAGTATAGCCTGTATGCTATATATTACCAAAGGAAGATACTGCGATTAAACGAAACAATGTGCATTAGACTTCTTATCTGACATAAATTAAATCAATAACCCGATGAGCAATTCAAATATTTATCAGGATAGCATCCTTTTCAAAAGATACAAGAATAACCCGGTTTTAACTCCAAAAATGTGGCCGTACAGAGTAAATGCAGTATTCAATGCAGGAGCTACTTTATATGACAATAAAACATTATTGTTAGTGCGAGTAGAAGATATGCGGGGATTTTCACATTTGTGCAGGGCAACAAGTTCAGATGGGTTTACAAATTGGGAAATTGATAAAGAACCCACATTAACTCCAAAACCTGACGATTTCCCTGAAGATAAATTTGGAATAGAAGACCCTCGTATAGTTAAACTGGAAGACGAAAACAGGTATGCTATTGTATATACATCGTTTTCTGAAGGCGGTCCGCTGGTATCACTTGCAACAACTGAAGATTTTAATACATACCGCAGGTATGGTGTTGTTATGCCGCCTGATGATAAGGACGCATCACTTTTCCCCAGAAAGTTTAATGGCAAATATATGCTAATCCACCGGCCATCTCCATCCAGCTATATGATGGATGCTAATATATGGATATCCTATTCGCCTGACCTGAAACATTGGGGTGATAGTTCAATTTTGCTGCATTCCCGCAGAGGAAGCTGGTGGGATGCTTATAAGATCGGTCTTGGACCTCAGCCAATAGAAACATCTGAGGGATGGCTTATTATCTATCACGGAGTAAGAGCAACTGCAGCAGGCTCTATTTACAGGCTCGGGCTTGCACTGCTTGATCTGGATGACCCGAGTAAAGTTATTGGCAGAAGTGATGAATGGGTTTTTGGTCCTTATGAAAATTATGAGAGAATTGGAGATGTACCTGATGTAACTTTTCCATGCGGTATAATACTAAAAGGTGATGAGCTTATAATGTATTATGGCGCTGCAGATACAACAATAGCTATAGCAACAGCATCATTAAAAGAAGTATTAGAATTTATCCGAAGGTCTATATAATTACATGAGCAAACTTTCAACATGAATAAACAATTTGGTGTTTCATTTATATCTTCATTTGTGCCCAGGCAGTGCGGTATCGCGACCTTTACAAATGACCTTGCAACGTCATTCCTGAAAATTGAGAACGGTACGCGGCTTCATACAAGCGTAACTGCTCTCAACGATATCCCCGAAAGTTACAAATATCCCGGCGAAGTAAAATTTGAGATAAAAGATAAAAGCATTAATGATTTTAAGGAAGCAGCATATTTCCTTAATCTATCCGATAGAGATATTATAAATCTTCAACATGAATTTGGT